>CACZNU010000065.1 GCA_902782615.1 Oscillospiraceae bacterium
GACGCCCCTGGAGCGTGAGAATCCCCAGATCCTCAACGCCAGCCGAAAGCGCCGCATCGCCGCCGGCTGCGGCTTGCAGGTGGTGGACGTGAACCGCCTGCTGAAATCCTTTGAGATGATGCAGCAGCTGACCAAGAGCCTCAGCAAGGGCCGCATGCCCAACCTGGGCGGTCTGGGCGGCATGATGGGCGGCAATCGGATGAAAGGCTTCGGCCGGAAGAAACGCTGGAAGTGAGATATTCATTCAAAAAACGCTTCGCTGGTTTTTTGAATGAGCAGGCTG
Organism: Oscillospiraceae bacterium; assembly: GCA_902782615.1. Taxonomy (GTDB): domain Bacteria; phylum Bacillota; class Clostridia; order Oscillospirales; family Oscillospiraceae; genus Vescimonas. The sequence continues at coordinate 284 of CACZNU010000065.1, forward strand.
GAGTAAAAATCCAAAGCCTCGCAGAGTTTGCGGCGCGCACGCCGCAAAGAAATGAAATCATTTTTTCTGGCGACATGTGCGTCAGAAAAAATACAGCTCGGCTCACGAAGTGTGCGAGCGTCTCACGCAAGCGAGTGCGCGCAGTGAGCCGCATCCCCCTCACGCAAAACGGCACAGACGTTTTGCGTGAAGATCCGTAAATAAGTGCAAACCGCATTTATCAAATAGAAAAAGAAATATTTTATTTTGGAGGAAACAAGTTATGGTCAAGATTCGTCTGAGAAGAATGGGTGCCAAGAAGGCTCCTTACTATCGTGTTGTGGTGGCGGATTCCCGCTATCCCCGTGACGGCCGGTTCATCGAGGAGCTGGGCACCTACAATCCCTGCGTCTCTCCCGCCGAGATCAAGATCGACGCCGAGCGCGCCAAGGAGTGGATCGCCACCGGCGCTCAGCCCACCGACACCGTTCGCGCTCTGCTGAAGAAGGTCGACGTTCTTTAATTTGGGGGCAAAGCCATGAAGGATTTGCTGCTCTACATCGCCAGGAGCCTCGTCTCCCAGCCCGACAAGGTCACCGTGACCGAGGTGGGCGAGGGCGACGATCTGACGCTGGAGCTGCGCGTGGCCCCCGAGGACATGGGGAAGGTGATCGGCCGCCAGGGCCGCATCGCCAAGGAGATCCGCACGGTGGTGCGCTCCTATGCCCAGCGCAAGGGCGTCAAGGTCTCCGTGGACATCGTTGATGAATAACGAACCGAAAACAAAAAAACATCCCGCTGCAGGATCTCTGCAGCGGGATGCTTTTTTGTATGCGCGCATTTACCGCAGCTTCCTTAGCCGCTTTTCCGTGAAGGCGGCCACCTGCTGCCACAGACTCTTGAGCTGATTCTTGTGGGTGCAGAGCTTCTCCGTGCAGTTCCGGCAGCCCAGATAGCCGTTGGTGGACTCGGAGAACCGCTCCGGGTACTTGTAGAAGGTGATCTCCCACCGGGCCAGCAGCGCCACGGACAGGAGCAGCAGGCTCCAGGTATAGGACCGGCGCACGAAGAAGAGGGGCGTGAACATCATGGCGTAGTCCCAGTTATAGATGCGGCAGGTGCTGCAGCACTTGTTCTTGAGGAACCAGGTCTGAAAGGGGCAAAAGAACAGGATGCAGATCATGTCGCACACGGAGTAGGCGCAGCAGAGGAGGAGCATGATGCCGTCGTCCAGGATGCCCATCATGTGGAGGGCGCCGAAGATGCCGTTGAAGGCGATCCACACCAGCGCCACCAGCATGACGGCGTTGTTGTCCTGGATGCGGATGTCGGTCTTTCCGGTCTTGCGGTAGTTCTCGGCGAACTGCTTCTGGCAGCCGGGGCTCTCCCACCGGGAGGGGAAGAACCGCAGGCTCATCTCCACCATGAACACCGCCCAGATCACCAGCAGGATGAGAGGCCGCCGCTCCAGCACCAGGTCCACGTTGTCCCCGCCCCGGAGCCGGTAGGCCAGGTACAGGATCAGCGCCACGGCGAACAGCACCGAGCGGTAGACCAGACGCACGTAGTGCAGCACGCTGACCGGCGTCAGAGGAACGGTTTTCTTTGCCATGGCCATCACCTCCCGCATTTTCTCGTTCTCTATTATATCCGAAAACAGTATACGCCAACAGTAAATATTTGTAAAGCGGTCCGCCGCCGGGCAAAATCAGGACATGGCACAGAGGGTCCCGCCGGACGGAGAAAAAGCCCCGGGCGGGGAGAAGATCCCGTCCGGGGCGCATGGGATGGAGAGTTACAGATCCAGCTTCAGATCGCCGTCCTTGATCCAGCCCATCTTCCGCAGGGGCATGGCGATGAGCCAGGTCAGCAGGGCGGGGAGGACGAAGGAGATGAGGATCAACCCCACCCAGTCGGTGGCGGTGATGGCGGCCTTGGCACCGTTCATCACGTCGCTGACCCAGCCGGTGTAGACGCCGATCTGCCCCACGAAGCCGCAGGTGCCCATGCCGGAGGACACCGGCGCGCCGTTCATCTGCAGGCGGAACAGGCACGTGGCGATGGGTCCGGTGATGGCGGCGGCCAGGGTGGGGGGGATCCAGACCTTCACGTTCTTGAGGATGTTGGGCATCTGGAGCATGGAGGTGCCGATGCCCTGGGCCACCAGACCGCCCCAGCGGTTCTCCCGGAAGCTCATGACGGCGAAGCCCACCATCTGGGCGCAGCAGCCGGCCACGGCGGCGCCGCCGGCCAGGCCGGTGAGGCCGAAGGCGGCGCAGATGGCGGCGGAGGAGATGGGCAGGGTCAGCGCCACGCCCACCGTCACGCTGACGAGGATGCCCATGAAGAAGGGCTGCAGCTCCGTGGCCCACATGATGAACTGGCCGATGGCACGGGCCGCGGCGCCGATGGGCGCGGCGATGAGGGCGGCGATGCCGATGCCCGCCAATGTGGTGACAATGGGGGTCACCAGGATGTCGATCTTGGTCTCCTTGCTGACCAGCTTGCCGATCTCGGCGGCAATGATGGCCACAAAGAACACGGCCAGAGGTCCGCCGGCGCCGCCCATATAGTTGGTGGCGAAGCCCACGCCGATGAGGGAATAGAGCACCAGCGGCGGGGCCTGGAGGGCCGAGCCGATAGCCACGGCCATCGCCGGGCCCACCATAGCCGAGCACAGACCGCCGATGGTATAGCCCACGGCGCCGTCGCCCTTGCCGATGGTGACGATGATGGCGTTCAAGAAGCCGATGTGGAACTGCTGGCCGATGGTATTGAGAATGGTGCCCACCAGCAGCGTGCAGAACAGGCCCTGGGCCATGGCGCTCATGCCGTCGATAAAGTAGCGCTTGGCGGAGAACACCACGTTCTTCCGCTTGAGGAAACCACGGATCTTTTCCATGCATTATCTCCTTTGTGTACACAAAAATAAAATCGACGAATAAACCCCACCGGAGGCGGACGTCTATTCATCGATTGGCCCTATGATACCCTATGGGGCAAAATTTGTCAATCATCATTTTCGCATCTTTGCAAAATCCGCCCATTGGTGTTATACTATAAAGACCCGCCGCGCCGCAGCGGCAAAAAGGAGGTACCCTGTTTTGGAACGAATCATGACGGACAGTCCCATCCGTTTCCCCGGCCTCTTCGGGGATTGGGCATTTACGGCCTCGTCCAAGGCCGTCAACGTGGGCCACGGCATCTACTGGTACGGCATCCTCATCGCCGCAGGCCTGCTGCTTGCGCTGGCGTTCTGTATGCGCCGGCGGAAGGAGTACGGTCTGAAGGAGGACGACGTGCTGGACACGGTGCTCTGGGGCATCCCCTTCGGCATCCTGGGCGCCCGGCTCTACTACGTGATCTTCTACCTGGATCTCTATAAGAATACCGATGGCTCCTTCAACTGGGGCCGGGCCGTGGCCATCTGGGACGGCGGTCTGGCCATCTACGGCACGGTCATCGCCGCGGTGATCGTGGGCGTGGTGGTGTCCCGGAAGAGGAAGTTCCCCTTCTTCGCCCTGATGGACCTGGTGGTCATGGGTCTGATGATCGGCCAGGCGGTGGGCCGCTGGGGCAACTTCATGAACCGGGAGGCCTTCGGCGTGGAGACGACCCTGCCCTGGCGGATGCAGCTGACCACCGTCAGCGGCAGCCTGGTGGAGGTGCATCCCACCTTCCTCTATGAGAGCCTGTGGAACGTGGTGGGCCTGGTGCTGATCGTGCTGGTGGTGTCCAAGGGCCGCCGGTTCGACGGGGAGAACACCGCCTTCTACTTCCTGTGGTACGGCATCGGCCGCTTCTGGATCGAGGGCCTGCGGACCGACAGCCTGTATCTCTTCAACTGGCAGCTCTTCGGCCGGCCCATCCGGGTCAGCCAGGCTCTGAGCCTGGTGATGGTACTGGTATCCGCCTTCCTGCTCTTCTACCACATCAGGCTCCGTCCCCACAGCCGGGAGGAGCTGTACGTGAATCGGGTGGCTGCCGCGCAGCAGGCGGCGGCGCAGGCCGGTCAGCCGGCGGAGGCTCCGGCACAGACTCCCCAGCAGCCGGAGGAGACTCCCGAACAGCCGGAGGAGCCGTAATCCGAAGCGGCGACGAAACCGAATGTACCGGGGGCGTGGCACCACGCCCCCGTCCCGTTTTTGAAAGGAGGCCCGCCCATGAAACAGGCAAAAGCCCCCATTCTCCGTTCCCGGACGTATCTCTATCTGACGGAGTTCTTCGCCGGCATGGCTGTGATGGCGGTGGAGCTGGGCGCCAGCCGTCTGCTGGCCCCGTATTTCTCCTCCTCCCAGATCGTCTGGACCATCATCATCGCCACCATCATGATCGCCATGGCCCTGGGCAACGTGTACGGCGGCCGCAGCGCCGACCGGGACCCCGACCCGGACCGGCTCTACCGCCGGCTGCTGATCGCCGCCGTGTGGATCGCGGCCATCCCTCTGCTGGGGCGGTATGTGATCCTGGGCGTCTCCGGCCTGCTGGTGTTCGCCGTCAGCCACAATCTGCTGGTGATCGCCGCGTTCCTGGCCTGCATGGTGATCTTCGTCTTTCCCTGCTTCCTGCTGGGCACGGTGACACCCTCCCTGGTGAAGTACGCCGTGGACAGCCTGGATGACAGCGGCCGCACCGTGGGCAATCTCAACGCCTTCAACACGGTAGGCAGCATCATCGGCACGTTTCTGCCCACCTTCGTCACCATCCCCGCCGTGGGCACGGCGGTAACGTTCCTGATCTTCTCCGGGGTGATATTGGTGCTGGCGCTGGTATATTTCATCAGCCGCCGGGCAAGAGCAGCCGGCTGCATCATCGCCGCGGTGCTGTTTGCCCTGTGCGCCGCGCTGGGCAGCGGCAGCCGCTTCGCCTTCTGGGAGGAGGACCTGACCTACGAGGGGGAGTCCGTCTACAACTACCTCCAGGTCCGGGAGACGGAGGATGACGTGACCCTCAGCACCAACGTGCTGTTCGGCGTCCAGTCTATTCTCGCAAAGGACGGCCGTCTGTCCGGCATGTACTATGACTACGCCATGGCCGCCCCGGTGATGGCCCGTGCCGGCGGCTGCCCGGCGGAGGAGAAGGTGCTGGTGCTGGGCATGGGCAGCGGCACCTACGCCCATCAGTGCACCGCGTATCTGCCGTCCCTGGAGGTGACCGGCGTGGAGATCGACAGCCGGATCACCGACCTGGCCCGACGGTACTTCGATCTGCCGGAGGAGGCCGCCGTCATCACCTACGACGGCCGGGCGTACCTGGCGGCCGTGGAAGAGAAGTACGACGTGATCCTGGTAGACGCCTACCAGGACATCACCATCCCGTTCCAGATGTCGTCGGTGGAGTTTTTCCGGCTGGTGAAGGAGCATCTGAACCCCGGCGGGGTCATGGTGGTGAACATGAACATGCGCACCGGGGATGAGAAGGGCATCAACGGCTATTTGCAGGATACCATCGCCTCCGTGTTCCCCTGGGTGACAACGGTGGATGTGCCCCGCTACACCAACCGGGAGCTGTTTGCCGCCGACGCGGCCCCGGATACAGCCGCCTTCCGGAAAGCCCTGGAGGAGCTGTCCGCCCCGCTGGAGGGGGATGACCGCCGGGAGCTGACCGGCTTTCTCACCGCCGTGTGGGACCGGCTGACGGACTATGAGCCGGGCGGCCGCCTGCTGACGGACGACCGGGCGCCGGTGGAGCTGCTGGGCATGCGGGCCATCGACGTCCTGATCGCCGACGAGCTGGCCTATTACCGGGCCCAGGGCCCCGGGGCCCTGGTGGATCTGCTGGGCTGACAAATGCTGACAATCATAGAAAAACCCCCTGCGTACACCGTACGCAGGGGGTTTTTGTTTCAAAAGCATCGCAGATTTCCGCCGCTTTAGCCGATGCGCCTTGCGCCGCAGTACAGAGGACTGTAGTACCAGGGATCGTTCAGGTCGGAGTAGCACACGCCGCCGCCGTAGCTGCTGGCGTGGATGAACTGCCCGCCGCCCACATAGATGCCCACGTGGGTGGCGCTGACGCCGCCTCCGCCGTAGGAGGGATCGTAGAAGAACACCAGGTCGCCGGCCTGCAGCTCGCTGCGGCTCACGGCGGTGCCGCAGCCCATCTGGCCGGAGGCACCGTGGGGCAGGCTGTAGCCGAACTGGCTGAACACGTACATGGTGAAGCCGGAGCAGTCAAAGCCGTAGGGGGAGGACCCGCCGTAGACGTAGGGGGTGCCCAGGAACCGGGCGGCATAGTCGGCGATGCCGCCGCCGTAGGCGCTGGAGGGCGCCGGAGCGGACACGGCCGGCTCGGAGGGGACGGATGCCGCCGGGGCGGAAGATCCGGTGGAAGTGGTGGCGGCCGCCGGCTTGCTGGCCACGGGGGTCAGATAATCGCCGGACATGTAACCGGCGCTGCCGTTGTAGGACACGGCGTACCAGCCGTTTTCAAAGCCGCTGATGCTGACGTATTCGCCGCTGCCCACCGCCAGAAGGGCGCCGTAGCCGCTGCCGGGACCGGTCCGCAGATACAGGGCGTCGGTCTCGACCCGGCCGTACCCGCTCAGACCGGAGGCGCTGGTTTGCACGGTCAGATAGTCGCCGGACATGTAGCCGGTCTTGCCGTCGTACTTCACCTGGTACCAGCCGTCCTGCTGGCCCAGCACGGACACCGTGGTGCCGTAGTCCAGGTTGGTGATGACGCTGCCGCTGACGGGTGATGTGCGGATGCGGACGCCGGAGCTGTTCACCGTGCCTGCGTAGATCACCGAGGTGTCGGAGGCAGGCAGAGCGGCGGCCTTGGCGGCCTCCTCTTCAGCCTTCTTTTTGGCCTCCTCGGCAGCCTTGGCCTCTTCCTCGGCCTTCTTGGCCTCTTCCTCGGCCTTCTTGGCCTCGTTCCGGGCCTTCTGGACCTGGGGGGCATTCAGCGCGCCGGCCAGCGCGCCCATGGGACTGGGGGAGGGGGGCGCTTCCACTGCCGCGTGCATCATGGGCAGGGTTTTCAGCAGCTCTGCCTCATCCACCGGAGCCGTCTCCTCCGTATAGAGGGTGGTCTCCCGGACGGGATCTTCCGGTGCCGATTCCGCCACAGCCGCGGTCTGACCGGAGAAGATGACCGCGGCGCACAGCGCCAGCGTCATGGCCAGAGCCACCGCCAGCGAGGTGAGATTCTTGCGCAGATGCTTCATAGGTAAACTCCTTTTTCCGATGGTAGACAGGGGAGAGATCTTACAGCTTGCCGGCCAGTGCCCGCTCCAGCCAGATGGAGCCCACGTCCATGGCGGCGTAGAGACTGTCCTTCTCGGATTTCTTTACCACCCGGTCACGGCTCTTCAGATCGGGATCGGTCAGCTGCAGCTGCACGCTGACCCGGGTGGCCACGTCCATATCCTGCTCCTTCTTGGTGTCCAGGATCTGGAACATCACGATGTATTTGTCCGCCATGCTGCCGTAATAGATCAGATTGTCGATCCGGCGCAGGGGGTGATTGCGGTACATGAGACCCTCGGTCTTCTTGGTTTCTGCCATATCCACATTCTCCTCAAATGATTTTTGTAACCAAATTGTAACACACAGTAGCCGTTCTGTCAATTATGTAAATACAAAATAAGTGTGAACAGCGATGGACAGGGGAACATGGACGCAAAAAAGGACCGCCGGGTTTTCCCGGCGGTCCCTGGTTCCGTTTGGCGGAGCGGACGGCGTGTTACACGTCCAGATAGTGCCTCACCAGCACCTGCAGCAGCTCGTCCCGGTCGATCTTGCAGATCAGGGTGCGGGCGGACTTGTGGTTGGTGATATAGGTGGGGTCCTCGGAGAGGATATAGCCCACGATCTGGTTGATGGGGTTGTAGCCTTTCTCCTTCAGCGCCTCATACACAGCGGTGAGAACGTGATGAATCTGCACGTCCTTGTCCTCCGCGGCATTGAACTTCCTGGTAAACTCATCCATATGGACACCACCCTTCTTGAATCTTACCTAAAAGTATACGCCAAAACTTTCGTTCTGTAAAGAGGGAAGTTTACCGGATTGTAACTCTTTGTTACCGCAGAACGGCGCCCAGCTCGTCCCGGAGAGCCTCCAGGATGGAGCGCACGTCGGCGTCGGCGTCCTCGGCGGTGAGGGAGCGCTCGTCGCTGCGGAGGGTCAGGTTGAAGGCCACGGACTTCATGCCCTGGGCGATGCCGGCACCCCGGTAGATATCGAACAGAGCCACGTCCTTGAGGAGGCCCTTGGCGCCCCGGCGGATGCAGTCCTCCAGGGCCCCCACGGTGACGCCCTCGGCGCAAACCACGGCGATGTCCCGGGTGACGGCGGGGAACTTGGGCAGAGGGACGTACTCGGGCTCAGCGCCCCGGACGGCCATCAGCTGATCCAGCGACAGCTCCGCGGCGTACAGCTCCGTGTCCACGTCGTAGTTCCGCTCCACCAGGGGGTGGATCTGACCCAGGGTGCCGATCAGTGCCTCACCGGCGTAGACCCTGGCGCAGCGGCCGGGGTGGTAGCTGGGGTTGGTGCTGTCGGCTTCAAAACGGACGTTCTCCGCCCGGACGGACCGGAGGATGGCCTCCACCACACCCTTGATGGTGAAGAAGTCGGTGCCCTCGCCGTAGGTGCCCAGGGTCAGGAATTTCCGCTCGTCGGCCAGCCCGTCAGGTCCGCCGGGCAGATAGATGCGGCCGAATTCATAGAGCCGGACGGCCTTGTTGCGGAAGTTGTAGTTGCGGGTCAGGATCTCCAGCATGGAGGGCAGGGTGGTGGTCCGCATGATGGACGTGCCCTCGCCCAGGGGGTTGAGGATCCGGAAGCTCTCCCGGCGCGGATCATCCTCCGGCCAGCGGATCTTGTCGTAATAGGTGGGGGAGATGAAGGAATAGGTGATGATCTCGTCGTAGCCCACGCTGCGGCAGACGGCGCCCAGCCGGCGCTCCAGGTTCTCCAGCTCGGAGAAGCCGCCCCGGGTGGTTTCGCCCCGCATGAGGGTGCAGGGGATGTTGTTGTAGCCGTGGAACCGGGCCACCTCCTCGGCCAGATCCGCCATCTGCTTCACGTCGCCGCGCCAGGAGGGCACGGTGACCATCTCGCCCTCCACGGTGAAGTCCAGCTTCCGCAGGATGCGGATCATCTCATCCGTTGCTACGTCAGTACCCAGCAGGGCATTGATCCGGTCGGGCTCCAGCGGCAGCACGGTGGGCTGGGGCACGAAGTTCAGCACGTCGATGACGCCGTCCACCACCTCGCCGGCGCCCAGCAGCTCCACCAGCTCGCAGGCCCGGTTGACGGCGGGCAGAGTGTTCATGGGATCCAGGCCCTTCTCGAACTTGGCGGAGGCCTCGGTGCGCATGCCCAGGGCCAGAGCGCCCTTGCGGATGCAGGTGCCGTCGAAGTTGGCGGACTCGAACACCACGTCCACGGTGTCGGCCACGATCTCGCTGTTTTCGCCGCCCATGATGCCGGCCAGGCCCACGGCCCGGGTCTCATCGGCGATGACCAGGTGGTTGGCGGTGAGCTTCCGGACGTTGCCGTCCAGGGTGGTCAGCTCCTCGCCCTCATGGGCCCGGCGGACGATGATCTTGCCGCCCTTGACGTAGCGGTAGTCGAAGGCGTGCATGGGCTGGCCGTACTCGATCATCACGTAGTTGGTGATGTCCACGATGTTGTTGATGGGCCGCACGCCCATGGCGCGGAGCCGCTCCCGCATCCACTTGGGGGAGGGGCTGATCTTCACGTTCCGCACCATCCGGGCGGTGTACCGGGGCACCAGGTCGGCGTCCGGGGTCTCCACGTCCAGCAGGTCGCAGAGCACGCCCTCGGCGCCGCCCTTCACCACCGGCTCATGGAGACGGAGGGGCTTGTCGAAGGTGGCGGCGGCCTCCCGGGCCAGGCCGATGATGCTCAGACAGTCGGGTCGGTTGGGGGTGATCTCAAACTCCACCACGTGGTCGTCCAGACCCGTCACGGCGCAGATGTCGTCGCCGGGCCGGCAGTCCTCGCGGAGGATGAAGATACCGTCGGGGATGCAGTGGGGGAACTCTCGCTGCTCGGCGTGAAGGTCATCTACTGTACAGATAGCGTGATTCTTGGTGTTGTAGGCCACCAGATCCCCGTTGTGCAGGTTGGCGCAGGGGGTCTCCACCGTGACGGTGCCGCTGCCGGTATCCAGCGTCACGGCGGTCTCGTCCGTCACCCTGGCGCACACCACGGGCCCGTAGATCTTGTCGCCGGGCTGGATGTGGTTGCTGATGGAAGGCTTGGCGGGGTCGATGGGGTGGTAGTCGTTGAGCAGCGCGGCGGGGGTGATGGCGGCGTAGGGGAAGTCCCGCTCGTCCAGACCCAGCTCGTGGAGGCCGCACAGCATGCCGTTGGACAGCACGCCGCGAAGCTTGCCCCGCTCGATCTTCTTGCCCCCGGGCAGGGTGGACTTGTGGAGGGCCACCGGCACCAGGTCGCCCACGTGGACGTTCCATGCGCCGGTGACGATCTGGATGGGCTCAGCCTTGCCCACGTCCACCTGCACCACCCACATGTGGTCGGAGTCGGGGTGGCGCTCCATGGAAAGGACGCGGCCCACCACCACGTTGTTGATTTCCTCGCCCAGGCAGCGGAAGGTCTCCACCTTGGAACCGCTGAGGGTCATGGCCTCGGAAAAGTTTTTGTCGTTGATATCGCGGACGGACACACCCTCCACGAACTCGTTTAACCATTTACGGCTCAGATCCATTGTATGAATACTCCTCTCAAGAGAGATTTCGGATTATAGCTTCGCAGAATTCGCGGCGCGCACCCCAAGGGTACTTGCCTTTGTTGCTGCTCCTCTGTCGCAGACAAAGGCTGGCGGACGCCGCGAAGATATGAAATCGTTTTTCTGACGGCGTGTACGTCAGAAAAACACCTCTCAGTCCGCTAGTGTGCGAACGAATGTGAGTGCGCGCTGCGGACTGCAATCCTTTTCACGTCGAGCGGTGCAGCCGCTTGACGTGAAGGCTTAGAACTGCTCCAAAAACCGGACGTCGTTTTCGAAAATGAGCCGCAGATCGTCGATCTTGAACCGGCGCATGGCGGTGCGCTCCAGGCCGAAGCCGAAGGCCCAGCCGGACCAGACGTTGGGATCGATGCCGGCCATCTCCAGCACGTGGGGATGGATCATACCGGCACCCAGCAGCTCGATCCAGCCCTCGCCCTTGCAGGTGGGGCAGCCCTTGCCGCCGCACTTGTGGC
>CACZNU010000066.1 GCA_902782615.1 Oscillospiraceae bacterium
GGGGATTTCCCGAGTGGCCAAAGGGGACAGACTGTAAATCTGCTGGCGATGCCTTCGGTGGTTCGAATCCACCATCCCCCACCAAATAGCGAGTTGAGCCTTCAGGCTCGGCTCGCTATTTCTTTTGTTTGGGTGGTGGATTCGAAACGAGCTCCAAGGGCCGCAAGCCAACGGCGCGGCGGGCCTTGGGAGCGACATGCCGGTGGCATGTCACGTTCGCGAGAAGAGAATCCACCATCCCCCACCAAAAAGCGGTTCCGCCGTCAGGCGGGGCCGCCTTTTTGCTGTGGGGGCAGTGGAGTCGAAGTTTATACCCCGCAGGGGTAAATCCACCATCCCCCACCCTCACAACGCTGTTTTGTGTTGCAAAACAGCGGCGCAGATTGTATGATAGAGGCCGGGGCGGCGTCGAGCCGGTATGAAGAACGGCTCCGCAGCCTGTCCGACTGCCGCGACGACGGCATATTCTGATTAGGAGGTTCTCCTATGAAAAAGCTCTTCGGCGGGATCCACTTCACCTGGCCCGGCGTGATCCTCTTCGCCGTCATCTGCGGCGTGTACACCGGCGTCATGGCCCTGATCCCCGCCACCATGGACACGTCCTTCCGGGATATCAGCATCTCCTTCGAGTGGTGGATCCTGTTCGCCCTTATCCTCATCGCCAACAGCAAGAGCCCGCTGGATTCGGCGCTGAAGGTATTTGTCTTCTTCCTCGTCAGCCAGCCCCTGGTCTATCTGGTGCAGGTACCCTTCAGCCCCGACGGCTTCGGCCTGTTCCGGTACTATCCCTCCTGGTTCGTTTGGACCCTGTTCACCTTCCCCATGGCCTTCGTGGGCCACTACATGAAGAAGGACAAGTGGTGGGGCCTGCTGATCCTGGCGCCCATACTGGTGTTCCTGGGCTACCACTACACCGGCTTCCTGAAGGAGGCGGTCTCCTTCTTCCCCAACCACCTGCTCAGCGCCATCTTCTGCGCCGTCACCCTGATCCTCTATCCCCTGGTCCTCTTCCAGGATAAGAAGATCCGCCTGGCCGGGCTGGTCATCAGCCTGGTGATCCTGGTGGCCATGTCCGTGATCGGCATCGCCGGCCGCCACTCCGCCGTGTACAGCACCGAGTTGATGAGCAGCGGCAGTGAGACCGCCGGCGTGGAGTTCGACGACACCTACCAGGTCCGTCTGGCGGACGAGGCCTACGGCTCCGTCAGCATCATCTATGAGGATTCCCTCCAGTGCTACATGATCCACGCCGACTTCACCAAGACCGGCCAGACCCAGCTGGTGCTGGAGTCCCCCACCGGAGAGCAGTACGTCTACGACCTGACCATCTACCGCTACAGCTACGACGTGGAGCGGCGACAATAGGCCGTCCGGCAAACGTTCACAAACCATCCCATGAAAGTTCACGGATCGTTCACGGATTTTTAGCACTCTCCCCTTGACAGTGCTAAAATTCGGGGTATACTAATACTTGAACATAGGAACAGAGATTCCGAACAACCTCCGTCCCCGATGCTCAGGTAACAAGTACGTGTACATTTCAAGAGGAGGTATGACTTATGTTGCCGAGTATTTTTGGAGAGAATTTGTTTGATGACTGGTTTGGCTTCCCCGCCTTCCGTGATTTTCAGGACATTGACCGCAAGCTGTACGGCAGACACGCCGTCCGTGAGATGAGGACCGACGTCCACGAGCACGAGGACCACTATGAGGTAGACATCGACCTGCCCGGCTTCACCAAGGACGAGATCACGCTGAGCCTGGAGAACGGCTATCTGACGGTCAGCGCCGCCAAGGGCCTGGACCAGGAGAAGACCGATCACAAGGGCAAGCTCATCCGCCAGGAGCGCTATGCCGGCGCCCTGCAGCGCAGCTTCTATGTGGGCGAGGCGCTGACGGAGGAGGACATCACCGCCAAATTTGAAAACGGCGTGCTGAGCCTGTCCATCCCCAAGAGGGAGGCCAAAAAGCTGCCCGAGCGCCGGACCATCCAGATCCAGGGCTAAACAGCGACTCACGGAGCGCCCCGCTTTTGCGGGGCGCTTTTTTTGCCCAAAATGTCCCGCCGGCGCCCGTCCGTCCGTTGACCCCGGAGCCGTTTTCCTGTATGATGGAGGGGGAAAAAGCGGCATTTGCCCGGCAAGGAGGCCCGCCATGTCATCCATGACCGTCCATATACTCCGCTGCGGGACGATCCGCGTGCCCAGAGGGCATTCACCCTTCGCACAGCGGCAGGAGCTGCCCGTCTGGTGCTATCTCGTGGCGCATCCCGCCCACGGTCCCATCCTGGTGGATACCGGTCTGGGCACGCTGCCCCTGCCGGGACGCCTGCGGCGCTATTACGATCCCGATCCGCAGCCCACCGTGGCGGAACAGCTGGCCCGGCTGGGGATCCGCCCCGCCGATCTGGCCATGGTCCTGCTGAGCGATCTGGACGTGGACCACACCGGCGGGCTCCACACGCTGACGGCGGCGCCACGGTTCCTGGTGTCCGAGGAGGAATATTACTGGACCTGCCGCCGCGCCTTCTCCCGCCGCCAGCCCGCCTCCTTCTGGGACGGACACGTCCATTTGGAAACCTATTACCTGCGGGGCACCACCCTGGGCCCCGCAAAGCACTCGCTGGACATTTTCGGCGACGGAAGCCTCACCTCCGTGCTGACCGCCGGCCACACCTTCGGCTGCTGCACCACGCTGCTCCGGTGGAACGGAAAGACGCTCCTGCTGGCCGGCAACGCCGTCCGGGACGGCCGGACCCTAAAGGACGACTACGTCTATCACCCCTATCAGCAGGAGAAGACCGTCCGCTGGCTGCGCACCTTCCGGGATGACCCCAGCTGCCTGGGCATCCTGGCCACCCACGACGCCTGGGAGACGGAGCGGATCATCCGCCTGTAGCCGTCCGGATCGTTCCGGCAATCATTCTGATCATTTCCACCGGAAAGGGGTCACAGATATGGACATCAAACAACTCATTGCGGCGCATCCCGTTCTGGCAAAAGTGGCGGCGGCGGAGGAGACCGTCTGGATCAACCCCGGCCTCCAACCCTTCGCCTCGGTGCGCCCCACCCTGCCGGTGGGCGCCGACGACATCGCCGACGCCTCGGCCCGGCTCCGGCGGTTCGCCCCGCTGCTGCAGGTCCTGTTCCCGGAGACGGAGGATCGGGGCGGCATCATCGAATCCCCTCTGACGGAGATCCCCCACATGGCCGCCCTGCTTCGGGAGCGGTACGGCGGCGATCTGAGCGGCGGGCGGCTGTTCCTCAAGCGGGACAGCGACCTGGCGGTGGCGGGCTCCGTGAAGGCCCGGGGCGGCATCTACGAGGTCCTCAAGCACAGCGAGGACCTGGCGCTGGAGGCCGGTATCCTCACCGGATATGACGACGATTACACCAGGCTGGCCGGCCCCCGGGCCCGGGACTTCTTCGCCCGGTATAAGGTCCAGGTGGGCTCCACCGGCAACCTGGGGGTGTCCATCGGCATCATGAGCGCCGCCCTGGGCTACCGGGCCATCGTCCACATGTCCGCCGACGCCAAGCAGTGGAAGAAGGACTATCTCCGCGCCCACGGCGTCACCGTGGTGGAGTATGACGGCGACTACGGCAGGGCCGTGGAGCAGGGGAGAGCCGAGTCCGACGCCGACCCCATGAGCTACTTCGTGGACGACGAGAACTCCAAAGACCTGTTCCTGGGCTACGCCGTGGCGGCGGAGCGGCTCCAGAAGCAGCTCACCGGCGCCGCCGTCACCGTGGATGAGGGCCACCCCCTCTTCGTCTACATCCCCTGCGGGGTGGGCGGCGCGCCGGGCGGCGTGGCCTTCGGCCTCAAGGAACGGTACGGCGACAACGTCCACGTCTTCTTCGTGGAGCCCACCCAGGCCCCCTGCATGCTGCTGGGTCTGGCCACCGGCCTCCACAACGGGATCTGCGTCCAGGACGTGGGACTCACCGGCCTCACCCACGCCGACGGTCTGGCGGTGGGCCGGCCCTCCGGCTTCGTGGGCCGGGTGATGGAGCATCTGGTCTCCGGCGAGATGACCCTGGCCGACCACAAGCTCTACGACTACATGCGCGCCCTGTGGCAGAGGGAGGAGATCTTCATCGAGCCCAGCTCCTGCGCCGCTTTCCAGGGCGTGCTGGACGCCGCCAAGTCCCCGGAGATGGCCGCCTACATCGCCCGCCACCATCTCCCCATGGACCACGCCACCCACATCGCCTGGGCCACCGGCGGCAAGCTGGTGCCTCAAGCCCAGCGGGAGATCTTCTTCGGCACCCATCTGGCGGAATGAACCATCCTGCCACCCGGCCGCCGCCCCAACGGGCGGCGGCTTTTTTTGTTCTGCATATCGCTTTGTGTCAAGTTTCTTGTTCATGTGCCTATGGTATCACAATATTCTTGGTCTGTCAAGGATATTTTTACAAGTTTCTTGTGAGTTTTTCTTGACAAGGACAAGAAATTGGGTTAAACTGGAAATAGAAAACCACCGGAAGGAGGATCAGTCCATGAGTTTTGGCGAGCAACTGCGCCGGCGGCGGGAGGAGCTGGGCATCTCCCGGGCGGAGCTGGCGGATCGGCTGGGGGTCTCCCGCTCGGCGGTGGGCAACTACGAAACGGGCGTCAGCGCCCCCAAGGAGGAGATCCTGCTGCAGCTCTTTGACGCGCTGCAGGTGGACCCCAACTACCTCTATCAGGACAGCTTCCACACAACGGCCTTCTCCTGCTCGGGGGAGGAGCAGCGGCTTTTGGAGAAGCTCCGGCGCCTGCCCCTTACCGGACGGCAGACGGTACACGCCCTGGTGAACTCCCTGGGCCAGTGGCAGGCGGAGCTGGAGGCCTTCCGCCCGGCGGCGGAGCCCCGGGTCATCCCCCTGTACGCCTCTCCGGCGGCGGCGGGCTTTGCCGCCCCGGTGTTCGGGGAGGACTACGAGCCGTTGACTGTCACCGGCGACGTGCCGGCGGGCGCCGAGCTGGCGGTGCGGATCCAGGGCGACTCCATGGCCCCCTGGATCGCCGACGGGTCCATCGTCTACGTGAACCACGATCCCCTGGCCAACGGGGACGTGGGCATCTTCTGCGTGGACGGGGACATGCTGTGCAAGCAGTACTACCGGGACCCCCTGGGCATGGTGTACCTCTTCTCCCTGAACCGCCGCCGCGCCGACATGGACGTGGTGTTCCACCCGGACGGCGGACGGAGCCTCACCTGCTTCGGACGGGTCATCATGCACGGCCTGCCCCTGCCGGAATAAGAGCGCCTAACCCCACGGCGCGCCGCAAACCCCTGCGGCGCGCCGTTTTTTGTTGCATAGTGCCCATATACAGGAAACTATTTTTGTCAGAATCGTTTCTTGTTTTCCCTGTGGGCCGATGGTATACTTTTCTTGATAAAGAGTGCAAAAAGGTGATGATACATGGCAAAAAAGCCGCCCAACGTCCCGGAGCTCCGGGAAAAAATACTGGAGGCCACCCTCCCGCTGTTCAACGCCCAGGGGCTGAAGTTCACCATGGATGAGCTGGCCCGGAGCCTGGGCATGAGCAAAAAGACCATCTACGCGGTGTTCCCCGACAAGAGGACGCTGCTGGAGGCCCTGGCCGACCACGGCTTTGACTTCATCCGCAGCAGCAAGGACCGCCTGCTGGAGGACGAGAGCCTGCCCTACACGGAGAAGCTGCGGCTGGTGCTGGGCACTCTGACGGAGAAATACGAGAGCATCGACCTGAGCCGGCTCCACGACCTGCGGGAGAAATACCCCACGGTCTACGACCGGGTGGCCCAGCGGCTGGAGAGCGGCTGGGAGAGCACGGTGGCGCTGCTGGAGCAGGGCATCGCCGGCGGACAGCTGCGGCCCTTCCAGATCCCCATTTTCAAGGTCATGATGGAATCCACCCTGGAGCAGTTCTTCCAGAGCGACGTGCTGCTGCGCAGCGGCCTGAGCTACAAGCAGGCCCTGGACCAGGTGGTGGACATTCTGCTGCGGGGCATCATCGCCGCGCCGGAGGAGGGAGATAACCATGAATAAGCACATCGATCTCAACAACGGCTGGGAGTTCACCCGGCAGTTCAGCGAGGAATTTCTCCAGGGCGGCGGGGAGGACGTCACCACCGTCCGCCTGCCCCACACCTGCGCCGAGACGCCCTACGACTACTTTGACGAGTCCGTCTACCAGATGGTGTCCGGCTACCGCCGGACCCTGACCGTGCCGGAGGAGTGGGCCGGGAAGCGGCTGATCCTCACCGTGGGCGCGGCGGGCCACTGCGCCGCCGTGTATCTGGACGGGGAGATGCTGACCATCCACCGCAGCGGCTACACCGCCTTCCGGGTGGATCTGAGCCGGGCCCAGCCCGGCGAGCATCTGCTGGTGATCCAGGTGGACAGCCGGGAGACGGTGAACCAGCCCCCCTTCGGCTTCGTGGTGGACTACATGACCTACGGCGGCCTCTACCGGGAGGTGTGGCTGGAGGTGAAGGAGCCGGCCCACATCGTGGACGTGTTCGCCAAGCCCCGGGTGGTCCGGCCCGGCGGCATCGTGGACAGCGACGTTCACTGCGCCGAGGCCGACAGGGACTGCGTCATCCGCCAGACCCTGCTGTATGACGGCGCCGCCGTGGCCACCGCCGCCGTGTCGTTGGAGGGCGCCAACCTGATGGCCCCCGCCATTCCGGTGTCCATGACGGTGCCCGAGGTGCACCTGTGGGACATCGACGAGGCCAACCTCTACACCCTGACCACGGAGCTGCTCCGCCGCGGCGAGGTGCTGGATACCCACACCGCGCGCATCGGCTTCCGGGAGATCGATTTCCGCGCCGACGGGTTCTATCTCAACGGACGGAAGGTGAAGCTCCGGGGTCTGAACCGCCACCAGAGCTATCCCTACGTGGGCTACGCCATGCCCGCGTCCATGCAGCGGCTGGACGCGGATATCCTGAAGCGTGAGCTGGGCCTCAACGCCGTCCGCACCTCCCACTATCCCCAGTCCCACCACTTCATCGACCGGTGCGACGAGCTGGGCCTGCTGGTGTTCACGGAGATCCCCGGCTGGCAGCACATCGGCGACGCCGCCTGGAAGAGCGTGGCCATCGACAACGTGCGGGAGATGGTGGAGCAGTACCGCAACCACCCCTCCATCATCCTCTGGGGCGTGCGGATCAACGAGTCCAAGGACGACGACGATCTCTACCGGGCCACCAACGAGCTGGCCCGTCAGCTGGATCCCACCCGGCCCACCGGCGGCGTCCGGTGCATCAAGAAGAGCCACCTTTTCGAGGACGTCTACACCTACAACGACTTTGTCCACGACGGCACCAACGCCGGCTGCGAGCCCAAGAAAGCCGTCACCTCCGACATGAACAAGGCCTACTTCATCAGCGAGTACAACGGCCACATGTTCCCCACCAAGATGTTCGACAGCGAGCTGCACCTGCTGGAGCACACCCTGCGCCACGCCACCGTGCGGGACGCGGTGGAGGGGGAGAGCGACATCGCCGGCGCCTTCGGCTGGTGCATGTTCGACTACAACACCCACCAGGACTTCGGCAGCGGCGACCGGATCTGCTACCACGGGGTGCTGGATATGTACCGCAACCCCAAGCCGGCGGCGGCGGTCTACGCCGTGGAGCAGGATGAGGTGCCGGTGCTGGAGATCAGCTCCAGCATGGATATCGGCGAGCATCCCGCCAGCAACCGGGGCAGGATCTATCTCCTCACCAACGCCGACAGCGTGCGCATGTACCGCAACGGCCTGCTGCTCCACGAGTACACCCACGCCGACAGCCCCTTCCAGCACCTGCGCCGGGGCCCCATCCTGGTCACCGACTTCATCGGACCCCGGCTGGAGCAGGAGGAGCATATGGATCCCAAGCAGGCCCAGCTGGTGAAGGAGATCCTCAACTACAGCGCCGTCAACGGCTGGTCCAGGCTGCCCCCCAAGATCATGGCCAAGGCGGGCATCGCCATGACCAAATACCGCATGACCTTCCAGGACGCCTACGATCTCTACGGCAAGTACATCGGCAACTGGGGCGACGCCGTGCCCACCTTCCGGTTCGAGGCCGTGAAGAACGGCAAGGTGGTGAAGGTGGTGGAGAAATCCCCCGTCCGGCAGGTGGTGCTGGAGGCCCGGGCCGACCACACCGACCTCCGGGAGGGCGCCACCTACGACGTGGCGGCCATCCGTCTCACCGCCCGGGATGGCAGCGGCAACCGGCTCCCCTTCTTCAACGGCACCGTGGAGCTGGCGGCGGAGGGTCCCATCCAGATCATCGGCCCCCGCTTGCTGCAGCTGCGGGGCGGCTGCGGCGGCACCTACGTGAAAACCACCGGTCAGGCAGGTCAGGCCACCCTGACGCTCAGGAGCGACCAGGCCCAGCCGGTGCAGATCCAATTCGATGTGACCATTCAGGAATGAGGGAGGGCTTATGCAAGACAAATCCAAAATCATCTTCGGCAACGTGATCTCCGACGCCGACTACCGCAAGGCGGTGGCGTCCAAGGCCAAGTACGCCAAAAAATTCGGGGACGACTCCGCCGCGCCCCATCCCGCCATCGTGGTGAACAACCCCCACATCGGCGAGGCCCTGGGCGTGCGGGACATCCGCATCCAGTCCGGCGCCGGCGACGCCCCCTTCGACACCGAGAAGGGCATCATCGTGGGCAACATCCGCATGGGCTTCGGCCACTACCGGATCTCCATGGCCATGGCCTCCGCCGCCCACGCCCTGGGCTATCAGCCCTACTGGATGGATCTGAACTCCTATCCGGACACCACCTGCACCAAGGTGATCTCCGCCCAGAACGACCTGTACTCCCTGGGCTCCCGCATCTCCCAGAAGAGCAGGGTCTTCAACAAGCTGGTCTGGGAGCCCATGAACTACGAGGGCTTCCGGAAGCTCAGCTACAACGCCTCCGACCAGAAGAACGCCGAGCTGATGGCCCCCGTGTTCCAGAACGTCCCCAAGGAGATCCCCGTCATCGGCACCCACGTCTGGCCCGCCCAGGCCGCCATCCACGCCGGCATGAAGTACGTGGTCAACGCCATCCCCGACAACTGGCCCATGGCCCTCCATCTGGCCGAAGGTGCCACCCACACCATCCAGACCTATTCCGCCTGGCTGGGCTACAAGGCCCTGCGGGGCATGGATA
The DNA here is from genome assembly GCA_902782615.1 of Oscillospiraceae bacterium. Classification (GTDB taxonomy): domain Bacteria; phylum Bacillota; class Clostridia; order Oscillospirales; family Oscillospiraceae; genus Vescimonas. The sequence continues at coordinate 9,141 of CACZNU010000066.1, forward strand.
AAAAGCGGAGCCTGAAACCCATGCCAGAGGGCGACATCGTCTACACCGGCCACTACGTCGACCATGAGCTGGTGGCAAATCTGGAAGCCGACACCGCTTTCCGGACAGACCGGGTCCGGAACGGCAAGGCCAAGCGCTATCTGCTTACCGTGGGCGGCGCCGGAGCCCAGCAGGCCCTCTTCGCCGACATCATCAAGGCCCTGCTGCCGGACATCAAAGCCGGAAAGGCAACTCTCTTCATCAACGTGGGCGACCACAAAAACGTTTGGGAGAGCCTGAAAAAGGCCGTTCCGGAACTGGCGCAGGCCAAGGTCTTCCTGAACGCTTATGACAAGGCCAAGGCTTTCGCCGAAGCCGCCAGGACAGGCGAGGCCAAGGGCATCGTGGGCTTCTGCCACGAGGACATCTTTGCCGCAGTCTACGTCACCAACCTGCTGATGCGGGCCAGCGACGTGCTGGTAACCAAGCCCTCCGAGCTGGCCTTCTACCCCATCCCCAAGCTCTTCATCCAGCATGTGGGCGGCCACGAGATCTGGGGCGCTATCCACTCCGCCGAAGTGGGCGACGGCACCTACGAGGTGGCCCCCGGCCGGGAGACCACCGACATGCTTCGCCTGCTCCAGGATGAGCCCGAGATCCTGCTGAAGATGAATGCCTGCATCCTCCAAAACAAGGCTGCCGGCCTCTACAACGGCGCCTACGAGGTGGTCAAGCTGGCGGCAGGGAAGTAAAAACACAGCCCGGAAACGGGATCACCTCGACGGGGTGGTCCCGTTTCTTTTTGGAATCGACTTCCTGCAGGGCAAAGAAGCGCTGGAGCAGACCCTGGCGCAGCTGAACGAAAAACTGGGCTTGGGCGTCAAGATCCCCGGCGCAAAGCTCGCAGGGGAAAAGGAAGCGCCCGCCCAGGTGAAGCAGCACGAGCCCTATACCCGGAAGATCGCCGAGCTCCAACGGGCGTCGAACCGGATAGAGGACCCCAAGCAGCTGAAGCAGACTCTAGCCGCCGTCCTCGCCCTGCGCCGGATGTCGGTGGACCCCGCCCACAGGGATCACAAAAAGATCCGGAGCAAGGCCGCCTTCGCCAAGGCCAAGACCCTGATGGAGGCCAAGGCCTTCAAGGCTCTGACCGATAAAATGTCTGTCGTCGAGCTGGCGAAAAAGATCCATTATCCGGGAAATTTCGACAAGGCCTTCGCCAAGTCATACGAAGATCTTGACCTGGCCGACTACAAACAGCGGCTGGAAAACGAAAACTTCCGGAAAAAGCTGGCAGCCAGGGCCGCGGCGTCCGCCGGCGAGCTGAAGCGCACCGGCACGGGCGTGAACCTGATCGGCATGAAGCGGAGCTGCAACAGCGGCATGTATGACCGCGCCGTTCTGGCGATGGAGCGGGCCGCAAAACAGGCGGACGCGGCCACTGTCATGCGCTCTGTCCTGGTGGTGAAGGAATATCTCAGCAACAAGATGAAGCGCCGTGCCTCCCCCAGCGGAAAGACTCGCTGGGCAAGCTGCATGGGCTTCCTCCACGACGCGATGCCCGAGGAGGAGTTCAAGGAATACTGCAAGGAGATCAACAGGGTCCGCAAGGCAAAGGAGGGCTCCTCCGACTACGTCTCGCCGGAATCCTTCGCCCTTCAGAAGAAGCGGAGCAAGTCCATGTCCGCAGCGGGCGGAAAGAAGCTGGATGCGGAGAAGCCCCTGGAGGTCGAGCCGGAAAAGCAGCAGGAGCAGCAGAGCGAAGGGCCGGGATTGGGCCTGAGCAGCTTCTGATCCGCCTGCGCCGGGACAAGTCCCGGCGCCTGCAGGCCTGAACTCCCGCATCCCGGACACAAGACAAAGCCCGACCGCGCAGCCCAATCGATTCGGGTGTGCGCGGTCGGGTTTTACTTCGGCTTTTCTTCCTGTGCGGGGCAGATTTTCCTATTGAAAAGCTGTAGGCGATGTGCTATAATATATTGAACTTTGGCCGAAAATCAATTGGGAGTATATGTCAATATGCAGAAAAATATCAAAGACAATCTCCACAGCGCGAAGGAGAATATGAAAGACAACCTCCAGAACGCCAAGGAAAGCATGAAAGAAAACCTTCAGAAGTCCAAAGAGAGCATGAAGGAAAATCTTCAGAAGTCCAAGGAAAACCTCCAGGCGGCCCGCGCCGACGTGCTGGCGGCCCGGAAGTGCGAAAATATCAACGACCCCATCGACACGCATATTGTGGACTACGTGGCGATGGTCTTCTCCAAGCTCTTCATCGCCCTGCACATCATCCCCAACGTGGTGACGGTGCTCTCCGGTCTCTCCGGCGTGGCGGGCGGCGTGGTTCTGGCTCTGAACCGGGGCCTGGGCATGGATCTGCTGGGCGTGCTGCTGGTCTTCCTCTCCGCGGTCTTCGACGCCAGCGACGGCCAGGTTGCCCGGCTCACCAAGCATTACAGCCGGCTGGGCCGGATGTTGGACGGAGCTGCGGACGCCTCCGTGTACATTTCCCTGTTCGTCGCCTGTGTGGTGCGGCTCTGGAACCGGCCCGTGCTGTTGGGCCTGAGCGCCTGGCACGTGGTGCTGCCCCTGCTGGCCCTCGTGACCTTCCTGGCCTACGTGGCCCAGTGCCAGCTGCCCGATTATTTCAAGAACATGCACATGTACATGATTGACAACTCCAAGGGCAACGAGCTCTCCCGGGGCAAGCATGTCTGGGAGGAGCTGTCCAAGGCCAAGGGCTTCGGCAAGGTCTTGGCCTTCGTCTACTGGAGCTACACCGCCGCCCAGGAGCGCCGGGCACCCCAGTGCCAGCGGCTGCTGGACGCCATTGAGCTTCACGGCAAGTCCGACGCCCTCAGCGACGCCTTCTATGCCGAAAGCCGGAAGCTGGTCAAGCTGACGAATCTGCTGACCTTCAACCTGCGGACCATCGTGCTGATGATCTGCATGCTGCTGCACTGGGAGCTGGTCGGCATGCTCTTCGTGCTGGTGGTGCTGGAGCCCGTGCGGCTCCTGCTGCTGCGGCGCTACGAGAAGCTGAGCCAGAAGCTGCTGCCGATGGTGTAAGACTATGGGCATCGAATTGGAATGGAAATTCGCGCTGCCGGAGGCACTGCCATTTGCGGA
>CACZNU010000067.1 GCA_902782615.1 Oscillospiraceae bacterium
CTTCGACCTGCTGCTGGGGGACAACCTCTCCGGCCGCAAGGACTATATCGCCGAGAACGGGTACAAGTATATGGATATGATCGACGTATCGTAATTCGTTCAAAATCTGCGGATTTTGAACGAGAAGGCTTGCAGGCCGCTGCAGCGCACTCGCTTGCGTGAGTCGCTCGCACGTTTGCGGCCTGAGAGGTGTTTTTTCTGACGCGCATGTCGTCAGAAAAAACGATTTCATAGGTTTTGCGCTGACACCCGCGAAACATTTCCTACCCTCCAAGAAAGGACACCGTTCCTATGGCAAAGAAAAAAACAACCGACGAGCTGGCCGTCCGGCACACCGACAATCCCAACGTCATGGGCCTCCGGGGCGCCGTGGTGGACCAGCCCATCACCGAGACGCTGGACAGCAACTTCATGCCCTACGCCATGAGCGTCATCGTCTCGCGCGCCATCCCGGAGATCGACGGCTTCAAGCCCTCCCACCGGAAGCTCCTCTACACCATGTACAAGATGGGCCTGCTGTCCGGCGGGCGCACCAAGTCCGCCAACATCGTGGGCCAGACCATGCGCCTCAACCCCCACGGCGACGCCGCCATCTACGAGACCATGGTGCGCCTTTCCCGGGGCAACGAGGCCCTGCTCCACCCCTTCGTGGACAGCAAGGGCAACTTCGGCAAGGTCTATTCCCGGGACATGGCCTATGCCGCCAGCCGCTACACCGAGGCAAAGCTCGCCCCCATCTGCGCCGAGCTCTTCCGGGATCTGGACAGCGACGCCGTGGACTTCATGCCCAACTACGACAACTCCACCACCGAGCCCACCCTGCTGCCCACCACCTTCCCCAACGTGCTGGTGTCCGCCAACCTGGGCATCGCCGTGGGCATGGCCAGCCAGATCTGCGGCTTCAACCTGGCCGAGGTGTGCGACACCACCATCGCCCTGCTGAAAAACCCCGACCACGACGTGATGACCACTCTCCTGGCCCCCGACTTTCCCACCGGCGGCCAAATCATCCTGGATGAGAAGGAGCTCTATCAGATCTACTCCACCGGCCGGGGCGGCGTCCGCCTCCGGGCCAAATACCGCTACATCAAGAAGGAAAATCTCATCGAGATCTATGAGATCCCCTATTCCACCTCCATCGAGGCCATTCTGGACAAGGTGGCGGAGCTGGTGAAGGCCGGCAAGGTCAAGGAGATCAACGACATGCGGGACGAGACCGACCTGAGCGGTCTCAAGCTGACCATCGACCTGAAGCGGGGCACCGATCCCGACAAGCTGATGGCCAAGCTCTTCAAGCTGACGCCGTTGGAAGACACCTACAGCTGCAACTTCAACATCCTCATCGCCGGCAATCCCCGGGTCATGGGCGTGGCGGAGATCCTGGATGAGTGGATCGCCTGGCGCACCGAATGCGTCCGCCGCCGGGTCTACTTCGTGCTGACCAAAAAGCGGGAGAAGCTGCACCTGCTGCTGGGCCTCAAGCGGATCCTGCTGGATATCGACAAGGCCATCGCCATCATCCGCCAGACCGAGGAGGAGGCGGAGGTGGTGCCCAATCTGATGATCGGCTTCGGCATCGACCAGGTCCAGGCCGAGTACGTGGCGGAGATCAAGCTGCGCAACATCAACAAGGAGTACATCCTCAAGCGGGTGGCGGAGACGGAAGCCCTTCAGGACGAGATCGCCGATCTGGAGGACACCCTGGCCAAGGCCAGCCGCATCCGCAAAATCATCATCGACGAGCTCACCGCCGTCCGGAAGAAGTACGCGGTGCCCCGCCGCACCGAGATCGTCTACAGCGACGAGGTGGAGGAGTACACCGAGGCCGAGCAGGTGGAGGACTATCCCGTCCACCTGTTCCTGAGCCGGGAGGGGTACTTCAAGAAGATCACCCCCCAGTCCCTGCGGATGTCCGGCGAGCAGAAGTTCAAGGAGGGCGACAGCCTCCGCCAGAGCTTCGAGGCCACCAACAGCGCCGAGCTGATGTTCTTCACCGACCGCCAGCAGGTCTACAAGTGCCGCTGCGCCGACTTCGGCGACACCAAGGCCTCCGCCCTGGGGGACTATCTGCCCGGCAAGCTGGGCATGGACGAGGGGGAGAACGTGATCTTCCTGTGCCTGCCCGGAGACTACAGCGGCCATCTGCTGTTCTTCTTCGAAAACGGCAAGGCCGCCAAGGTGCCGGTGGAGTCCTATCAGACCATCTCCAACCGCCGCCGTCTCACCGGCGCCTACAGCGACAAGGCGCCTCTGGTGTCCATCGTCCACCTGCCCCAGGACGCGGAGCTGGCCCTCTATACCAACGAGCCCCGGGCCCTCCTCTTTCACACGTCGCTGCTGCTGCCCAAGGCCACCCGGGCCACCCAGGGTGTGGCGGTGATGACCATCAAGCCCAAGTACCACCTGGAGCGTGTGGCGAGCGTGGCCGAGACCGGCATCGTCAACCACAGCCGGTACCGGGCCCGTTCCCTGCCCGCCGCCGGCGCGCTGCTCAAGCCGGAGGATTCCGACGAGAAGCAGCTGGCGCTGCTATAGCTCACTCTCACTTCCCGGGAAGGAGGCATCTCCCCATGAAAAAGCGACTCATCGCGGCGGTACTGCCGCTCCTTCTGCTGCTCACCGGCTGCGGCTCCTTTCTCAACCGGGAATACAGCTCCAGCGAGCCCCACAGCGCCACCTATTTCGGCGGCGAGGACCGTTCCGTCCTCCGGGTGGAGACGTATCAGGATCTGGTCAACGGCCTTTTGACCCTGGTAACGGAGCGGGCCAGCCAGGGTACCGTGTGGCTCTATCCCTCCGCCGATACCACCGGCCCCGCCGAAACCATGGAGCGGGCCTGCGCCGAGGTGCAGCAGGAGACGCCCCTGGGCGCCTACGCCGTGGACTATCTCACCTACACCATCGACGACACCGCCCACAACTACAGCGCGGTCCAGCTGACCATCGGCTACCGGCGCACCGCCGAGCAGGTGGGCGCCATGGTCCACGTCACCAGCGTCAGCGCCCTGTACGACCTGCTGACGGCGGCGGCCCAGGCCCACGCCGCGGAGCTGGTCATCCAGGCGGCCTATTTCGACCAGTCGCCGGAGGAGATCCGCTCCACGGTGGAGCAGGTCCGGCGGGAGACCCTGCCGGAGGGGGCCGTGTGGGAGGAGACCGCGCCCTGGCAGGTGAACTTCTATCCCGACAACGGCCACGCGGGGATCGTGGAGATCCTGTTGGAAAATTAAAAAATGTAAAAAGCAGGCTTGACAAACCGCCTACGCCGCGTTATAATCATCCTTGCTTTTGCGGGCGTAGCTCATCTGGTAGAGCGCGACCTTGCCAAGGTCGAGGTAGCGAGTTCGAGCCTCGTCGCCCGCTCCATAAAATAA
>CACZNU010000068.1 GCA_902782615.1 Oscillospiraceae bacterium
GCGCATATACTTGACGATGGACTCGTTGAACTGGTCGCCGGCCACCTTGATGGAGGCGGACTCCACCACGCCGCCCAGGGAGATCACCGCGATGTCGCTGGTGCCGCCGCCGATATCCACCACCATGTGGCCGTCCGGCTTGTAGATGTCGATGCCGGCGCCGATGGCAGCGGCCACAGGCTCCTCAATGAGATAAACCCGCTTGGCGCCGGCCTGACGGCCTGCGTCGATGACGGCGCGCTCCTCAACCTCCGTGATGCCGGAGGGGACGCAGATCATCAGCCGGGGCGGGAAAATCAGAGACCCGCCGTTGACCTTGTGGATGAACTCGCGGAGCATCCGCTCAGTCATGTCGTAGTCGGAGATGACGCCCTCCCGCAGGGGACGGATGGCCACGATGTTGCCGGGAGTACGGCCCAGCATGGCCTGGGCGTCGGCGCCCACCTTCAGCAGGCGGCCGTCATCCTTGTTGATGGCCACCACGGAGGGCTCGTTGAGAACAAGGCCCTTGCCCTTGATGTAGACCAGCACCGAGGCGGTGCCCAGGTCAATACCGATATCCTTTGCAAATGCACACATAACTGCACCTCATATAGTCTGATTTATGGGGACGGCCCAAAAATGGCCGCATCTCTCCGGGTAAATATTATACTGACCGTTTTTTCATTTTGCAATAGAATTTTCCCGGTTTTTCCCGTTCGTAACCGTATGTTTACAAATCGGGCGTTGCTTTTTCCCTCTGTCGCCGACATCGGCCAGGGTCAGACACACCACATCCGCCGCTCCGGCCTCCCGCAGTACCCGGACGCACTCAGAGAGCGTAGCGCCGGAGGTGACGATGTCGTCCACCAGGAGCCACCGTTTCCCGGCCACCGTGGCACGGTCCACCGCCTCGTACACACCCAGCACGTTGGCCCGCCGGGCGGCGGCATCGGTCAGGCCGGACTGGGGCGGATTGTCCACGATCTTGCGCAGCGTCTCCACCGGGACGGTGTGCCAGTCCACGCAGAGGCTGGCCGCCAGCAGCCGGCTCTGGTCATATCGGCGTCTGCCCCGGCGCAGACGGCTCACCGGCACCCAGGTCACGGCGTCGAATTCCCCGCCGAACTCCTCGGCGGCGCATTGGGCCATCAGCTGGCCGAAGCAGTCCAGCCCGCCCATCTTTCCCTTGAATTTGAAGGCCAGGATGGCCTCCCGCACCCGGCCCTCATACCAGAGAGGCGCGGCGCAGCGGCCGAAGGGGCCGGTGCGCACCGCCCGGTCTTCCGTATAGGGCAGCGTATCGGCGCACCGGGGGCACATGGTCTCGCCGCGGCTCAGCAGGGCGCCGCAGAAGGGACAGCGCCGGGGCACCAGAAAGTCGCCCAGCGTCCGGCCCAGCTCATGGAAAAAACCTTTCTCACTCATGCTGTCTCTCCCTGCCGCAGGCGGCGGCGCAGGCCGCTGTAGCGCCGCTGACGGCGGTCGTTGGCGGCCATCTGGCCGGGGACCACGTCGTCCCCCACCAGGATCAGCAGCTCACGGGCCCGGGTGATGGCGGTATACAGCACGCCCCGGACCATAAGACCCGGCGCGGCGGGGGCGGTGACCAGCACCACCGCCCGGTACTCGCTGCCCTGGGACTTGTGAACGGTGATGGCGTAGGCCATGTCCAGCTGACCCAGCAGCTCCGGGGTATAGACGCAGGTGCGCTCGTCGAAGCAGATGGTGATCAGCTCGCCGGAGGGGTCGATCTCCCGGATGGTGCCCACGTCGCCGTTGAAGACGCCGGTGCCCACGTCGCCGTCATCCTTCTCCCAGACCACGTCGTAGTTGTTGCGGTTCTGCATAACGCGGTCACCCTCCCGGAACACCGTGTCGCCCCAGATCTTCTGGCGCTTACCGGGCTTGGGCGGGTTCAGGGCCGCCTGGAGGGCCCGGTTCAGCTCCGCCGTGCCGCAGGGGCCCCGGCGGGTGGGGGTGATCACCTGGATCTCCCCGGGATCAATGCCCATGTTCTTTGGCAGGCGCTCTCCGCACAGCTCCACCACCGTCTGGACCAGACGGTCCGGCGAGCGGCGGCAGAGGAAGAAAAAGTCGCTCTGCCTGTTGTTCAGATCCGGGGCCTGTCCGCTGTTGACGGCGTGGGCGTTGCGGATGATGGCGGACTGCTCCGCCTGACGGAACACCACGTGGAGGGCGGCTACCGGCACCGTCTCGCTGCGGATGATATCGGCGAACACGTTGCCGGGGCCCACGGAGGGCAGCTGGTCCGGGTCGCCCACCATCACCAAACGGCAGCCCGGGCGCAGGGCGCGCAGCAGCGCCTGCATCAGCTCCAGATCCACCATGCTCATCTCGTCCACGATGACGGCGTCCGCCTCCAGCGGCTCCCGCTCGTTCTTCTTGAAGGTGACCTCACCGGTCAGCTCGTTATAGGTCATGCCCAGGCAGCGGTGGATGGTCTGGGCGTCTACGCCGCAGACCTCACCCATTCGCTTGGCCGCCCGGCCTGTGGGGGCCAGCAGCACCGTGTCCAGTCCCATCCGGCCGAAGAGGGTCACGATGGCCCGGACGGTAGTGGTCTTGCCGGTGCCGGGGCCGCCGGTCAGCAGCACCACGCCCTCCCGGGCCGCCAGTTCCACCGCCCGGCGCTGGGCCGGGGCGTAGGTGATGGCCTGGGTGCGTTCGATCTCGGTGATGACCTTGTCCACGTCACGGCGGACCTGGGCGGTGACGCTCTGCAGGATCTTCAGTTTCCGGGCCACGTAGGTCTCCGCCTCGTACAGCCGCCGCAGGTAGCAGGCCTCCACGCCCGCCACCCGCTCCCGGACGATGGTGCGGCGCTCCTCCAGGTTGTCCACAGTGATCTCCACCTTGTCCTGCTCGGCGCCGATGAGCTCCGCCGTGGCGGACACCAGCTTGTCCCTGGGCAGGAACACATGGCCGTTGCCCAGGTTGTGCTCCAGCTCATAGACCACCGCCGCCTCCAGACGGCAGGGATCGTCCCCCTCAAAGCCCATGGACAGGGCGATCTCGTCCATGGCGGCGAATTCCACCCCGTAGGCGGCGCCGGCGAGGATGTAGGGGTTGTCCTTCAAAAAGGGCAGGGCGTCCGCCCCGTAGGTCCGGTAGAGCTGCATGGCCAGATTCACCGGCAGCTCATAGCGGGCCAGAAACTCCGTCAGCCGCCGCAGGCTCGCGAGGGATCGGAAGGCCTCGCTGAGCTCCATGGCCTTTTTGGACGTGATGCCCTTGATGGTGCAAAGACGCTCCGGCTCCTCCTCCAACACCCGGAGGGCGTCGGCGCCGAAGCGCTCCACCAGGCGCGTGGCGGTGGCGGGGCCCATGCCCTTGAGGACGCCGGAGCTGAGATAGGCGATGATCTCGTCCTCCCCCTCCGGCATCCGGCGTTCCACGCTCTCGGCGTTCATCTGGCGGCCGTATGTAGGGTGCTCCACCCACACGCCGGTGACGGTCATGCCCTCACCGGCGGCGGCATAAGGGATGCAGCCCGTCACCGTGATGACCTCCCCCTCGTCGGTGGTGAGAGTCAGGATGGTGTAGCCGTTTTCCTCATTTTGAAACACGATGTGTTGTACGGTGCCCTCCACCGTCTGGCGCTGGCCCATGCTCGTATCCTCATTCCCAGTATTTTGACACCTCCGCCGCCTTCATCAGCACCACGCCGGGGTGTGTTCCCGTCAGCAGGCCCGCCCGGCGGCGCGCCTCCGCCTCCAGTCCCGCGTCCACCAGCACGATGGGCGTATGCAGGCCGGTGCGGCTGCGCCGCAGCTCCAGGGAGCGGACGATGTACTCCATCTCCTCCGCCTGGCCCCGCAGGGGCACCATCAGCACCACCGGCAGGTCCTCCCGCCGCTCCACCAGCGCCGTGGCCAGGAGCCACAGCAGCGTCACCGCGCCGAAGGCCGCCAGCAGGGCAATCAATCCGTCTTGCAGCAGTGTCATGTTCTCCTCACCTCGGTACAGTGTATGCACCGGGGCGGGAGGTTGTTATTTGTGTCAATTTCTTTGCTTTGTCCCGGCTGTTTCCGAACATAAGCGTCGCAGACTTCGCCGCTCGCAAGCGGCGAACCCTGTCCTATCTTTTTTTGCCGCGGCGTGTACCCCAAGGGCACTTGCCTTCGCAGCCGCTCGCTTCTCGCGGGCGAAGGCTGGCGTACGTGGCAAAAAATACTTCTCGGCCTGCAAAGGTGCGAGCGTCCCACGCAAGCGATAAGTGAGTATCCAAATCTTTGATTTGGCAACACGAACTTATGCGTCAGCTGTGCGCTGCAGCAGGCCGCAAGCCCCTCTCGCTGGCTATCAGCCTTGGCGATAGCCAGTGAGAATTCTCTTCAGATATTGTCCTGTGTAGGACGCCTCGATGCCGGCCACCTCCTCCGGCGTGCCGGTGGCCACCACCGTGCCGCCGCCGCTGCCGCCCTCCGGGCCCAGGTCGATGAGATAGTCGGCGCACTTGATCACGTCCAGATTGTGCTCGATGACCAGGACGGTGTTGCCCTCGTCCACCAGACGCTGCAATACCTCCAGCAGCTTCTTCACGTCGTCGGTGTGGAGGCCGGTGGTGGGCTCGTCCAAAATATAGATCGTGCGGCCGGTGGAGCGCTTGGAAAGCTCCGTGGCCAGCTTGACACGC
>CACZNU010000069.1 GCA_902782615.1 Oscillospiraceae bacterium
AACTTCCTCCAGGGCTTTGGTGTCGATCTTGCTGTTGTCCGCGATCACGAGACGCAGACGGGTGGCACAGTGTGCCGCGCTGATGATATTGTCTTTTCCGCCCAGATGGGAAAAGATCTCCTCAGCGCACTTGCGGTAGTCGAGGGCCATAGTCATTCTCTCCTTACTTTATTGCGGCCGCAGACACAAAATCCGCAGCCTGATATTGCAATTCTACATGATGCCTCGGCGGATGTAAACAAAAAAATGGGTGCCGCGGGCAAATTTTCCGTCATACGGATCAATCCGTCAGCCCCAGACGGGCAAACCCGGCAGCCAGGCCGTCCTCCTCCACGGCGGGACAGACCATGGCGCTGTGCTTTTTCAGGGTGGGGCTGCCGTTTTCCATGCAGACGCCGGTGCCCACCGTCTGGATCATCTCCAGGTCGTTCATGCTGTCGCCGAAGCCGATAGTGTCCGCCAGGTCCACGCCCATGGCCCGGGCCACCAGACGGACGCCGGTGCCCTTGTCGAACTTCCGGTTGATGAGCTCGCCGTTGACGTAGTTGGCGCCAGTGACGTCCTGCACCAGGAAGGAGAACTCGCCCTCCAGCGCCTTCCGGGCGCTCTTGAGTTGCCCGGCGTCGGCGCACATGAAGACAATCTTATAGATGGGCCGACCGTCGTAGCGGGACATGGGCTGGATGTTCAGATCGTCCTCCAGCGCCCTGCGCCAGCGGACCAGCTCGCTGTTGCCGCCGCTGACGGTGCCCAGAAATTCCGCCATGCCCTCGTCGCCGTAGGTGGCGTCTTTCGCCTCGATGGTGCGGAAGACGTTATTCTGCGCCAGCAGATCCATGGCCAGCAGGCGCTGCTCCTCCGTCATGGGGCAGTCGTAGAGCACCTTGTCGCCGCATACCACGTAGCCGCCGCCACTGGCAACGGCGCCGTCGAATCCGTAGGCCAGCAGGGGGGAGAGCATGTCCAGGTTCCGGCCGGTGCAGAGAAACACCTTGTGGCCGGCGGCTTGAGCCTTGCCGATGGCATCCAGGGCACTCCGGGGCGGCACGTTGCTGCCGGGGGAGGTCAGGGTGCCGTCGATGTCCAGAAAAATCAGTTTCTTATTCATGGGAGATCTCCTTCTCATCAAAATCACACAACAGCCACACGAAGCCGCCGGCAGGCAGGTGGATATCCGATAGGTTGGCACGATCGCCGGTGAGCAGATCGTGGAAATCGCCCAGCTCCAGCACGGAGATCCGGCGCTCATCGGCACCGAAGTTGAACAGAGCCAGCAGCTTCTCCCCCTGGTAATAGCGGCCGATGCCCAGCACGCTGTCATCGTGGGTGTTGATGATCCACGTGTCGGCCAGACCGTCGAAGGACCGGTGGGCGGCCCGGAGTTCCTCCAGCCGGCGGAGGGAGGTGAAGATCCGTCCCTCCGGTGTGTCGGGGTCATGCCGCTTCTCCGCAGCGGCCCAGTCCATGCTGCCCCGGTGGAGGTAGCGGCTGTCGGCGGCCTTGAGGGGATCGTCGTGGTAGGTGTAGTCGTTTTCCCGGGCCACCTCGTCGCCGCTGTAGAGGACCGGGATACCGCTGAGGGTAAACATATAGGCGTGGAGCATCACGTCCTGGCGGAGAGCCCAGTCCAGCTTGGCCGGATCGTTTTCATACCGGGCGGCCTCCACACCGCACAGAGAGGCGGTGGTGCCGCAGAGGCGAGCGTCACGAAGCCGGGGGTCGTCGTTGTAGAGCTCGCCCCGGGAGGGACTTCCCGGCCAGCGACCGGTGAGATAGTCGTTGAGGTACTTTTTGTGGAGCGCCTCGTCGGCGCCGAACCGGGCCAGATAGTCGTAGTCCAGGCCCCAGCCGATGTCGTCGTGGCAGCGGAGATAGTTGAGGAAAATGTACTGCCGGGGCAGAGCGAAGACCTGACCCAGCTGGTGCTGCAGCAGTCTTGTGTCCCGGGTGGCCACCGTGTGCCAGGTGCTGGCCATGGTGGTGACGTTGTAGAGCAGGTGACACTCGGGCCGTTCCACCGAGCCGAAGTAGGGCACCACCTTGGACGGCTCCATGACCACCTCGCCCAGCAGCAGGGTACCTGGGCACACGATCTCACAGACCAGGCGCATCATGCGCACCAGCGTGTGGACCTGGGGCAGGTTGCGGCAGCTGGTGCCCAGTTCCTTCCAGATGTAGGGCAC
>CACZNU010000070.1 GCA_902782615.1 Oscillospiraceae bacterium
CCTGGCCGACGAGATCATCGTGGTGGCCGGCGGCCAGATCGCCCACCGGGGCACCACGGAGGAGATCTTCCCCCTGATCCTGGCCGATACCCTGGGCGGCTGCCCCGTGATGAACCGAAAGGAGGACGCCCAATGATCACCGAAATCGACGCCAAGCTGCTGGAAAAGATTGCCGATCTCACCGGCAAGCCCGTGGGCGCCCTGAACATCCGCAAGGACAGCGGCTGCGCCGCCCGACAGTCCACCGAGCACATCGAGATCACCTCCAAGGAGGACAAGCCCGGCATCGACATCCGCATCAAGGACGGCACCCGGGGCGAGAAGTGCTATATCCCCGTCATCATCAGCAAGACGGGCCTCACCGAGATGGTCTACAACGACTTCTTCGTTGGCGACAACTGCGACGTGGAGATCATCGCCGGCTGCGGCATCCACAACTCCGGCTGCGATGAGAGCCGTCACGACGGCATCCACACCTTCTATATCGGCAAGAACTCCCGGGTCCACTACTCGGAAAAGCACTACGGCGAGAACGATCCCGACCAGACCGGCAAAAACGTGATGAATCCCCAGACTATCGTCTATCTGGGCGAGAACTCCACCATGGAGATGGACACCGTTCAGATCCGGGGCATCGACTCCACCAAGCGATTCACCAAGTTCGTCTGCGAGGCGGGCAGCGAGGTGGTGGTCACCGAGCGTCTGCTGACCCACGGCAAGCAGATCGCCGAGAGCGACATGGAGATCGAGCTCAACGGTGATGACGCCAGGGGCCGGGTCATCTCCCGCTCCGTGGCCCAGGATGAGTCCGAGCAGGTGTTCTACCCCCGGATGGTGGGCAACGCCAAGTGCTTCGGCCACGTCCAGTGCGACTCCATCATCATGGGCACGGCCAAGGTCAAGTCCATCCCCGCCATCTCCGCCAACTGCACCGACGCCCAGCTGATCCACGAGGCCGCCATCGGCAAAATCGCCGGCGACCAGCTGCTGAAGCTGGAGACGTTGGGCCTCTCCCCGGAGGAGGCCGAGGAGACCATCCTCAAGGGCTTCCTGGCGTAAAACAGACAAAACAAAACCCTGCCGCCAATCGCGGCAGGGTTTTTTCGTATGGTCAGGTCGTTACTTGGCGCAGATGGCCTCGATCTCCACCAGGGCGCCCTTGGGCAGAGCAGCCACCTCCACGGCGGAGCGGGCGGGATAACTGCCCTCGGTGAAGAACTCGGCGTACACCGCGTTCATGGCGGCGAAATCGCCCATGTTCTGCAGGAACACGGTGGTCTTGATCACGTTGTCCATGGTCAGGCCGGCCTTCTCCAGGATGGCCTTCACATTGGTCAGGGACTGGCGGGTTTGGGCGGTGATGCCCTCGGGCATGGCGCCGGTGGCGGGATCCACGGGGATCTGGCCGGAGGTAATGAGCAGCGCGCCACAGTCGATGGCCTGGGAATAGGGGCCGATGGCGGCAGGGGCCTTTTCGGTAGCGATGATATGTTTCATGGTATAATCTCTCCTTTTCATGTGAAGAGCGGCCCACAGGGCCGCTCTTTTCATTTGTCAGTCTTACTCCTCGCCCATGGGCGCACCGCAGTCGGGGCAGAACTTGCTGTCGGACGCCGCGCCGCAGACGGGGCAGGTCTTCAGCACATGCTCCTCTGCGCCCGTCTCAGGCTCCTCGTCTCTCTCCTTCAGCTCGGCAATCCTGGCCTTGGAGACGTTGATGGCGGCCACCACGTCGCGGACGGCGTCGGGCACCTCGCCCTCATACTCGGAGACAAACCACTCGCCGATGGCCCGGTAGTTCTTCTCCAGCTCCCGCTGCTCGGCCACGATGGCCACCTTTACCTTGGCGGTGTCAGAGGCGGCCCTGGCCTTTTCGGCGGCCACGCCGGCAATGTCCTTCACCTTCTCGCCGGCAGCCTGGGCCTTTTTGGTCAGTTCATCAAAAATAGCCATGGTATAAGCTCCTTTCCCCTGGTTTTCGGTTTGGCCAGATTATACAGCAATTCCCCGCTCCGCGCAAGGGAGGCGCGGTGAAATTAACACTCTCTTAAAATCTCGCTCAATGCTCGATCCAGTCGGCGGCCCGCTGCACGGCCCGCTTCCAGGTGCGGTACTCCCGGTCGCAGTCGGCTTGGATCCGCTCGGGACGGAACACCCGCTGGCTCTTGCGCAGGGCCTTCAGCTCCTCCAGGCTGCCCCAGACGCCGCAGCTCAGGCCGGCCAGTGCCGCCGCGCCGAAGGCGGTGGTCTCCACCATGGTGGGGCGGTCCACCTCGATGCGCAGCAGATCCGCCTGCATCTGCAGCAGGATATCCGACACGCTGGCGCCGCCGTCCACCCGCAGGCAGGTGATGTCCCGGCCGGCGTCCTGGCGCATGGCCATCATCAGATCGGTGACCTGGAAGGCGATGCACTCCAGCACGGCCCGGGCCACATGGGCGCGGTTGGTGCCCCGGGTGATGCCCAGCATGGCGCCGCGGGCATACATATCCCAATAGGGGGCGCCCAGGCCGGTGAAGGCGGGCACCAGCACCACGCCGCCGCTGTCCGGCACCGTGGCCGCCAGGGTGTTGATCTCCGGGGCGGAATCGATGAGGCGCAGCTCGTCCCGGATCCACTGGATGGTGCTGCCGCCGTTGAAGACGCTGCCCTCCAGCACGTAGGTGGTCTGGCCGTTCACCTGCCAGCCCACGGAGCTGACCAGGCCCGCCCGGCTGCGGACCGGCGCGCCGCCCACGTTCATCAGCGTAAAGCAGCCGGTGCCGTAGGTGTTCTTGGCCTCGCCGGGTTCAAAACAGGTCTGGCCGAACAGAGCCGCCTGCTGGTCGCCGGCGGCGCCGCACACCGGCACGCCCGCCAGCTTCTCCAGGCCCGTGATGCCGGGCTTGACGGTGCCGTAGATCTGGCTGTTGCCCACGGGGGTGGGCAGCAGGCTCATGGGTATTTTCAAAAGCTGACACAGCTCCTCGTCCCAGCACAGACGGTGGATATCAAAGAGCATGGTGCGGCAGGCGTTGGAGACGTCCGTCACATGCTGGCCCGTCAGCTGCCAGATGAGCCAGGTCTCCACCGTGCCGAACAGCAGCTCGCCCCGCTCGGCCCGCTCCCGGACGCCGGGCACGTTGTCCAGGATCCAGCGGATCTTGGTGCCGGAGAAGTAGGCATCGATCAGCAGGCCGGTGGAGGTCTCCACCCGCTCGGTGAGCCCCTGGCGCTTCAGCTCCTCACACAGCTCCGCCGTCCGCCGGCACTGCCAGACGATGGCGTTATACACCGGCTCGCCGGTGTTCTTGTCCCAGATGATGGTGGTCTCCCGCTGGTTGGTGACGCCGATGCCGGCGATGTCGCCGGGGGCGAAGTCGGCGGTGGCCTCCATGGCCGCCAGGCGCTCGCTGTTCCAGATGTTCATGGGGTCGTGCTCCACCCAGCCCGCCTGGGGATAGATCTGGCGGAAGGGGTGCTGGGCGATCGCGGCGATCTGGCCCTGCTTGTCAAATACGATGGCCCGGGAACTGGTGGTGCCCTGGTCCAGCGCCAGGATATAGCTTCCCATATGCGTCCTCCTCTTTTCAAACGTGGTAAAACGTGGTATACTGTATCAAAACAAACGGAAACCAACCGTGTTTTTTTCTATCATATCACAGAACAGGAGGATTTTCCATGACGAATCTGCAAGAATTTACATTCCTTTCCACAGACGGAAAGACCACCCTGCACGGCATGGAGTGGCTGCCCGAGGGCCGGGACACCATCGGTGTGCTGCAGATCGCCCACGGCGTGGCGGAGCATATCTCCCGCTATGACGGCTTCGCCCGCTTCCTCAACGAGCAGGGCATCGCCGTGGTGGGCCACGATCACCTGGGCCACGGCGGATCCATTCCCGCCGGCGGCACCCCCGTCTATTTCGGCGCCGGCAACACCTGGAACACGGTGGTGGACGACCTCTATACCCTGCACCTGCGCATCAAGGAGGAATTCCCCGGCCTGCCCCTGTTCCTGATGGGCCACTCCATGGGCTCCTTCCTGGCCCGCACCTATCTCATCCGCTATCCCGGCACCGTCCGGGCCGCCATCATCATGGGCACCGGCTGGCAACCGGAGATGATGATCACCGGCGGTCTGACTGTGGCAAAGCTGGTGGCCCGCCGCAACGGCGATGCGTGCGCCAGCGACTTCGTCAACAATCTGGCCTTCGGCTCCTACAACAAGGCCTTTGCCCCCAACCGCACACCGGTGGACTGGCTCAGCGTGGACACCGACAACGTGGACCGCTATATCGCCGATCCCCTCAGCGGTCAGCCGGCCACGGTGGGTCTTTTCCGGGAGATGCTCACCGGCATCCGATTCAACCAGCGCGCCGACAACCTTCAGAAAATGGACAAGGATATGCCCGTTCTCATCATCTCCGGTGAGAAGGACCCGGTGGGCGACATGATGAAGGGCGTCATCCGTACCCGGGATGCCTTCCGCGCCGCCGGCATGAAGGACGTGACGCTCATGTCCTACGCCGGACTGCGCCACGAGATTCTCAACGAAAAGGCCCAGCAGCAGACGGTGTACAACGACATCTGGGGCTGGCTGAAGAAGTACTGCTGAAGGAGATAGGCCATGAGCGAGTGGGAAGAGCTGCGCCGGCAGTGTATGAATTGCCGCTCCTGCGGCCTGGCGGAGACCAGGACCAACGTGGTCTTCGGCGTGGGCACGCCGGAGGCGGAGGTCCTCTTCATCGGCGAGGGTCCCGGCGCCAACGAGGACGCCCAGGGCGAGCCCTTCGTGGGCCGGGCCGGCAAGCTGCTGGACGATATGCTGGCCATGATCGGTCTGGACCGGTCGAAGATCTATATCACCAACTCCGTCAAGTGCCGGCCGCCCCAGAACCGGGACCCGCTGAACACGGAGAAGGAGGCCTGCCGGGGCTATTTGAAGCGGCAGGTGGAGTTGATGCGCCCCAAGATCATCGTCTGCCTGGGCCGGATCAGCGCCGCGGAGATCATCAAGGAGGACTTCAAGATCACCCAGGAGCACG
>CACZNU010000071.1 GCA_902782615.1 Oscillospiraceae bacterium
CACCATGAAGATGGGCCTGCACCAGATGAACGTGTACGTGATCCGCTGGGCCACCCAGGGCTTTGCCCAGGTGATCTGCGCCGAGGGTGAGGACGCCAGGCGCCGCGGCGTGGCCATCTGCATGGACTGCCGCAACCACTCCATGGACTTCGCCCGGGCCGCCGCCCAGGTCTGCGCCGCCAACGGCATCCACGTGCGCCTCTTCGAGAGCCTGCGGCCCACCCCGGAGCTGAGCTTCGCCGTGCGCCACTACGGCTGCCAGGCCGGCATCAACGTCACCGCCAGCCACAACCCCAAGGAGTACAACGGCTACAAGGTCTACTGGGCCGACGGCGCCCAGCTGCCCCCCCACCACGCCGACGCCATCGCCAGGGCCCTGGAGAGCATCGACATCTTCGACGGCGTGAAAACCATGGACTTCGACGAGGCCGTGGCCGCCGGGCTCATTGAGATGATGGGCCAGGAGACCGACGACGCCTTCATGGCCGAGGTCTATAAAATGATCAACGACAAGGCCTCCATGGCACAGGTGGCCGACACCTTCAAGATGGTCTACACCCCCTTCCATGGCTGCGGCCACAAGCTGGTGCCCCAGGCCCTCCGGGAGCTGGGCGTGAAGCACCTGTACTGCGTGCCCGAGCAGATGGTGCTGGACGGCAACTTCCCCACCGTGGTCTCCCCCAACCCGGAGAATCCCGAGGGCTTCTATCTGGCCATCGACCTGGCCAATAAGGTGGGCGCCGACTTCATCCTGGGCACCGACCCGGACAGCGACCGGGTGGGCATCATGGTCCGCTCCAAAGACGGCTCCTTCATCCCCGTCACCGGAAACCAGACCGGCGTGCTGCTGGCCGACTATCTCATCGGCGCCATGCGCCGCTCCGGCACCATGCCGGAAAAGCCCGTGCTGCTCAAGACCATCGTCACCACCGAGATGGCCCGCAAGGTGGCCGAGTCCAACGGCGTCACCTGCTACGATACCTTCACCGGCTTCAAGTTCATGGCCGAGAAGAAGAACGCCCTGGAAGAGAGCGGTGAGGGCAAGGTCATCTTCTCCTACGAGGAGAGCTACGGCTACATGCTGGGCGACTACGTCCGGGATAAGGACGCCGTCACCGCCTCCATGCTCCTCACCGAGATGGCCGCCTGGTACGCCGCAAAGGGCATGACCCTCTACGACGCCATCAACGCCCTGTACGAGAAATACGGCTGGTTCGGCGAGAAGACCCACAACCTGGTGATGCCGGGTCTGGACGGTCTGGCCAAGATGGCCAAGCTGATGGCCGACCTGCGGCAGAATCCCCCTGCGGAGATCGCCGGGGTCAAGGTGGCCGTCCGGAAGGACTACACCGACGGCACCGTCATCGACTGCGCCACCGGCGCGGTGAGCACCATGGAGCTGAAGGGCTCCAACGTGCTGCGCTATGAGCTCACCGACGGCACCACCATCCTGGTCCGGCCCAGCGGTACCGAGCCCAAGATCAAGGTCTACGTGCTGACCCGGGGCGCCGACGCCAAGGAGCGGGACGAGAACCTCGCCAAGTACAGCCGCTGGGTGGCTACCCTGGCGGAGTAAGGAGCCGGGCGACAGCAAGGAGGGCAGGCAGATGAACCCGAACCCCAACGACAAGTACCATTACGACGTGTGGGCGCCCGCGAATCCCAGCCCCTTCCGCGACTGCATCGACGCGGACGGCTGCGCCGTCATCCCGGAGAGCGTCACGGGGCTCGACGACATGGCCTTCTACGGCTGCACCGAGCTCAAGACCGTCGTCCTCCACGCCGGCGTGGAAGGGATCCATGAGCGGGCCTTCCTCAATTGTCCCCAATTGGAGGCCTTCCGTGTGGCACCGGACAACAAGGAATTGATCGCCATCGACGGAGTGCTCTTCACCCGGAGCGGCATGCTGGTCCGCTGTCCCCCCGCCCGAAGCGGGCGCTACGTGGTCCCCGACGGCGTCACGGACATCCTGCGCGGTGCCTTCCGCCAGTGCGAGCATCTGACGGAGGTGACCTTCCCGGAGAGCCTCCGGGACATCCGGGAGTACGCCTTTGCCGACTGCACGGGCCTCACCGCCGTCACCTTCCCCGCCGGGCTGAAAACCACCGGCCGCCGGGCCTTCAGCTGGTGCACAGGCCTGACGAAGGCGGTGGTCCGGGGCAAGAAGACCGAGGTGGTGAACACCACCTTCCGGGACTGCCCCCACGTGACCCTCCACGTGAGCGCCGGCAGCGTGGCCCAGCGGCAGATCAAGGAGGACAAATGCGGCGACTATCCCCCCTGTCAGTTGCTGCCGCCCCGGCTGTTCGGGCCGCGGGAGTGAGGAGGGAGAGCCTGTGTACCCCTATGATCCCCGCTATATCTACGGCCGCGCCACCATGACCGAGTACATGGACGATGACGGAAACGCCGTCATCCCCGAGGGCGTGACCGACATCGATGAGAAAGCCTTCCTCCGGTGCGGTGACCTGAAGACCGTGACCATTCCGGCCAGTGTCGGGTGCATCTCCGGCAACACCTTCCTCTATTGCCCCAATCTGACCGCCATCCGCGTAGCGCCCGGCAACGCCTTTCTCGCCGCCGTGGACGGGGTCCTCTATCACGCGCAGGCGGGACTGCTGCTGCGCTGTCCCCGGGGGAAGTCCGGGGCGCTGACCGTGCCCGAGGGTACCCGCCATATCGACGCCTTTACGGTCTGGCAATGCTCCCGTCTGACGGAGGTCCATCTCCCGGAGAGCCTGCGGCGGATCGACGAGGGCGCCTTCCGGGGCTGCGCCGGGCTGACGAGCCTGACGCTCCCCGCCGGCGTGGAGCGCATCGGGGAGCGCGCCTTCAGCTGCTGCGCCAGTCTGGAAAAAGTCGTGATCCGGGGCAAGGAGACCCAGGTGGCGGCCACGGCGTTTGACGACTCCCCCCACATCGTCGTCTATGCCGGCGCCGGCAGCGCCGCTCTGGAGTGGGCCAAGGCTCACGGCATCCCCTGCAAGGTCCTGGAACCGCCCCGGGAAAAGGCCTGATACGACAAAAAAAGGGACGAGCTTTTCGCTCGTCCCTTTCCTGTTTTGCCCTTCCCCTTACCGCTTGTGGCCGTAGAAGAACAGAGCCAGCGTACCGGGGCCCACATGGGAGCCGGTGACCGGCTCGTAGCCCACCACGTTGATGGGGCCGGTCTGGCCCGCCTGGCGCAGCAGATGCTGCAGGTGCAGGGCGTCCGCCGGGCAGTCCGCCTGGGCGATGCCCACCGGCTCGGTGCCGTCGGCGTGCTTCTCGGCGTACAGCTCCGCCAGACGCTCCACCGCCCGCTTCTTGCCCCGGACCTTGTCCCGCATGACGATGTGGCCCTCCTCATCGCCGAAGAGGATGGGCTTGATCTGCAGCAGCTGGCCGGCCAGCGCCGCGCCGCCCCACAGACGGCCCGTCTTGCGGATATATTTCAGGTGATCCACCACGAAGTACTGGTTCATCCGCTCCACCTGACGGATCACATGGCCGCAGATCTCGTCGATGGACTTGCCCTGGGCCCGGAGCTTCGCCGCCTCGATGGCGTGCTGCCCCTCCCCCAGAGAGGCGCCCTTGGCGTCGATGATGCGGATCTGCCGGTTCGGATACTCCTCCGACAGCTCACCGGCCACCATCCGCAGCATGCCGTAGGTGCCGCTGATGCCGCTGCTCAGGCAGATGCAGATGATGTCGTCCCCCTGCTCCAGCAGCGGCACAAAGGCCTCCCGGGCGTCGCCGGGGCTGGGCATGGAGGTCTTCACGTCGGCGCCCTTGCGCATGGCCTCGTAGAAGGGGATGGCGTCAAAGGGCACGTCGGGATCGGACTCCACGCCGTTGACGGTGTAGGTCAGGCGCAGCAGACGGATGTCATACTGCTCCACAACACGCTGGGGCAGATTGGCCGCCAGATCGGTGAATATCTGGATCATAGGATACCTCCTGTCTCCTGCCGGAGCCATCCGGACAGGAAGTCATACATCATCACATAGCCGGGCAAACCGGCTGGCCACGGGCGCAGACATTGCGCCCCAAGAGATAATATGTTATCTCACTTAACCTAATATAGTATATTAGTATCAGCAAGTCAACGTGATTTTTGTTAATATTCTGTTGCGGATGCGGCGGTACTGTGGTACAATCGGGGGAGAAACAACCGAGGAGGTGCCCGTATGGCGATGGAAAAGCTGGCCCTGTGGGAAAAGCTGGCGGGAGAGGAATCCCTGCCGGCGTGGGAGGCCATCCCCGATTTTGGCCTGTATATGGACCAGGTGGTGACGCTGCTGGAGCAGTATCTGACCTTTCTGCCGGACCGGGGCGAGCGGATCGTCACGTCCTCGGCCATCAACAACTACGTGCGCTTGAAGATCATGCCGGCGCCGGTGAAGCGGAAGTACTACCGGGTGCATCTGGCGTATCTTCTCATGATCCTGCCCATGAAGCAGAGCATCTCCATTGCGGACATCCCCCGGATCCTGCCTCCGGGCACGGAGGAGGACGCCGTCCGGGCGGCCTATGAGGACTACGCCCGCCAGTTCCACAAGACGGCGGAATTCTTCAACCGCCAGGTGACGGGTGTGCTGCGGGATCTGGAGGCGGGCGGCAGCGGCGTGAGCCGGCTGGCCCTGGAGAGCGTTCTGATCTCCTCCTTCGCCCGGATCCTGGCCGAGCAGCTGATCCCCCTCCAGGAGGGGGAGGCGTGATCCTTGCCGTCTATAGTGTACTCCAAGTGGCAGGATTTGGCAAGTGAAGGAACTGTGAACAAAGACGGCGCGCCCGTGAGGCGCGCCGTCTTTTTGTGTTCTCAATGCTTCAGCCGCTTGTCGCTCCTGACGGCCAGCTTCGTGCCCACCGTCTGGAAAAACTGTACCAGCAGGATCAGCAGCACCACCGCCAGCAGCATCACCAGATACTTATAGCGATAGTAGCCGTAGTTGATGGCGATCTGGCCCAGACCGCCGCCGCCGATGATGCCGCTCATGGCGCTGTAGCCCAGGATGGTGGTCAGAGCGATGGTCACGTTGTGCAGCAGGGACGGCACGCTCTCCGGCAGCATCACACGGGTGATGATCTGCAGGGGGGTGGCGCCCATGGACTGAGCCGCCTCCACGATGTTGGGATCCACCTCCCGGAGGCTGCTCTCCACCAGCCGGGCGATGAACGGGAAGGCCGCAGCCACCAGCGGCACGATGGTGGCCGTGGTGCCCACGGTGGTGCCGATCAGCAGCCGGCTCAGGGGGAACACCATGATCATCAGGATCAGGAACGGGATGCTCCGCAGCAGGTTGATGACCACGTTCAGCGCCTTCATCAGCCAGCCGGGCAGGGGCAGCACGCCCCCCTTCTCCCCCGCCACCAGCAGCACACCCAGGGGCAGGCCCACCAACACCGCCAGAGCCGTGGAGATCACCGTCACGTAGAAGGTCTCCCAGATGGCGAAGGGGATCTCCGTTTTCAGGCACTGGAGCGCCTGGGCCACGGAGTCGGCGGAAATGAGTCCGTTATACATGGTCGCTGACCTCCTCTGCCGTCAGATTGGCAATGGACCCGAGGAACGCCCTGGCCTCGGCCATCTGCTCGTGGGGGATGCTCAAGAGCATGCCGCCGTAGGTCTCGCCGCCCAGGGGCTGGGTGGTGGCGGAGATGACGCTGGCCAAAATGCCCCGCTCCCGGGCCATCCGGGCCACCAGGGGGATGGAGGTGGTGGCGGAGTCCCGGAACACCAGGCGCAACTGGCCCCGCCGGGCCGGATCGATGACCTTTTCGTCCACCCGGCCGGGAAACACCAGACGGCGGCCCGCCTGGCTCCTGGGCGCGGCAAACACGGCGCTGACCAGTCCCTCCTCCGCCACGGTGCCCCGGTCCAGAATGGCTACGTGCCTGCAGATCTCCTTCACCACGCTCATCTGGTGGGTGATCACCACCACGGTGATGCCCAGCTTGGCGTTGATGTCCCGGATCAGGGACAGGATCTGGGCGGTGGTGCTGGGGTCCAGGGCGCTGGTGGCCTCGTCGCACAGCAGCACCTTGGGGTCCGTGGCCAGGGCCCGGGCGATGGCCACCCGCTGCTGCTGGCCGCCGGAGAGCTGGGCCGGATAGGCCCCCGCCTTGTCCGGCAGGCCCACCAGCTCCAGAAGCTCCATGGCCCGCTTTCTCGCCGCCGCCTTCTTCACGCCGGAGAGCTCCATGGGGAAGCAGACGTTTTGCAGGCAGGTGCGCTGCATCAGCAGATTGAACTGCTGGAAGATCATGGTGATGTCCCGCCGGGCTTTCCGCAGCTCCGCCGGCGACAGGGCGCCCATGTCCCGCCCGTCCACCATGACGGTGCCCCCGGTGGGCTTTTCCAGCATGTTGATGCACCGGACCAGCGTGCTCTTGCCGGCGCCGGACATGCCGATGATGCCGTAGACGTCCCCGTCGGGGATGGTGAGATTGATGTCGTGGAGGGCGTTGACCTCCCCCTCCGGCGAGGCGAAGGTCTTGCTCAGGTGTCGGATCTCGATCATATGCGGCGGTCCTTTCGGTTATTTTCCCAATACATCCAGACTGGTCTGCTTGCCGCCGTAGAGGCCCATGGGCTCCACGTGGACGGCGGAGACGGACACGATGTGGGTGCCCTGCTCCTTGTTGAAGTCGTCCAGATAGGGCACGTGCTGGAAATAATTGGCGTCCACGGTGCCGTCCTCCACCACGGTGTTGGGCACCACGTAGTCGTTGAACTCCCGGATGTCCAACGTGATGTCCTTGGCGGCCAGGATCTCCTTGGCCACCGCCAGGATCTCCGCGTGGGGGGCGGGGGACGCGGCCACGGTGATGGCGGCGCCCTTCAGCGCCTCGTAATCCAGGTTGGCGTCATAGCCGCTGCCGGGGTTTTCCACCGTGCTGACCACGGCGCCGGCATAGTGCTCGTCGATGAAATTGGCCACGGCCTCGCTCTCCAGGGCCGCCACCAGGGCAAGGATGGCGGGATCGTTCTCCCGGCCCTCCTTCACCGCCAGAATGTTGGCGTAGGCGGAGTAGCTGCCCTCGATCAGCAGGGAGTCGCTGACCGGATTGAGGCCGGCGCTGATGGCGTAGTTGGAGTTGATGACGGCGAAGTCCACGTCCCGGAGCACGTTGGGCAGCTGGGCCGCCTCCGCCTCCACGATCTCCACGCCATAGGGGTTCTCGGCGATGTCCCTGCGGGTGGCGGTGATGCCGGCGCCCTCGGTCAGCTTGATGATACCATTGGCCTCCAGCAGCAGCAGGGCCCGGGCCTCGTTGGTGGTGTCGTTGGGCACGGCGATCTGGATGGCGGAGCTCTTGCTGCCGCCGCAGGCGGTGAGGCTCAGCGCCAGGACCAGGATCAGGGACAGAATACGGAACTTTTTCATGGTGATTTCTCCTTAATTTTTCGATTTCTCTTTGATATGTGTCATTTTCCTCCATTATGCGGCGGGACACATTCGGAAATCGTAACAGGCGGCCATGGCGGCTCCCCCTTTCAGGCAAAATAAAAACAGCGGAAAGTCAAAGCACTTTCCGCTGCCATCAGCTCTCTCCGGCGTCACCGGGCCGGGTCAACGATGGGAAAGTCCTTGACGGTTTTGGGCGCGGCGCATCATGCGCATGCTCATCATGCGCATCATTCCCATCATCACGGTGCCGCGGCGCTTCATCGTCAGACTTTCTCCTTTCCCGGTCATCGTCCCTCGGACGGTACATCAGCATGATAGCACGGTAAAGTGGCACTGTCAATGGACGAAACGGAAAAATACCCCTCCGGTCGGGAGGGGTATTTTGTCGGTTATGCCCGATTCACCGGGTCATGTTCCGGCCGTACTTGCCGAAGAGATCCTCGAACTTCCGGCGCTGGGCGGGGGTCATGCGCCGGGCGTACTGGGCCGCCAGGGCGCCGGCGGCGGCACTCTGGCCCGCGGCCAGATAGGCGCCCACCGTCCGCTCCAGGGACTCCGCCGCCGTGGAGCTGAGGGAGGCCTTTCTGGTTTTGCCGCTGCCGCCGCTGCTGCGGCCGGTGGAGCCGGAGGACGCCTTGGCCTGGGAGGCGGCCAGCTTGGCGGCGGCCTCGGCGGCGCGCTGCTCGGCCTTGGCCTTGTCGGTGTAGTGCTTCAGGGCCGCCTGGTAGCCGGAGCGGTCGGCGCTCTCGGCGCCCTCGGCCGCCTTGCGGGCGATCTCCAGGGTCTGGCGCCAGCGACTCACCTCGTCGTTCCAGCGGTCATAGGCCGCGTCCTCCTGCTTCTGCAGCAGCTGATAGCGCTTCAGCAGGGCCTCGCCCTCCCCCTCATAGCGGCGGCGGGCGCTCTCGGCCAGCTGGGGGATCCGGTCCGCCAGCTCCGAGAGCTGGCGGCCATAGGCCTGCTGGCCGGCGGCCAGGGCATAGCTGGAGTCGTAGCCGCCGGTGAGGGCGGCGCTGCGGCCCAGGGTGTCCTCCATGGCGGAGCGGCCGCGGCGCTGGTAATCGGCGGCATAGCGCTGATACGTCACGTCCCGGGTGGGGTCGTACTGAAAGGACGGACGGCTGCTGATCTGATCGTACAGCGCCGCCAGCTCCTGGGCAAAGGAGGGCTCATACGCCCCCGGCCGGGCGGCGTACAGCGCCTCATAGGCCGCCCGGGCGGCCTGTACCTGCTCCGAGGGCACGTATCCCTCCTCCAGACGGGCCAGGCGGGCGGCCGTGTCCTCCGACACGCCGGAGGGCGCCGCCGACGCCGACCCCATCAGGTGGCCCCAGGTCTCGCTGCCGGCGATGCCGTCCAGCTGCAGGTGGTTTTTCTGCTGGTAATCCCACACGGCGGCACGGGTCTTCTCCCCGAAGATGCCGTCCTCGTCCAGATGGTAGCCCTTGCTGTTGAGGGCCGCCTGGAGCTGGCGCACCGCCTGGCCCCGGCTGCCGTAGGATACCTGTTGATAGGTGGATGCCATGTGATTCTCCTCTCTCTATTTCCAGCGTCCCCGGACGCAGCAGCTCAGGGTGCAGGTCTGGGTGCCGCTGGCCGTGGACAGGATGTAGAATGTGAAATGATCCGTCTGCTGCCGGAAGTCGCCGCTGCACAGGGCGAAGCCGTTGCCCACCCTGGCCGAGGCCACTACCGTCGGCACCTCCGTGAAGGAGACGGGGTAGTCGTAGGGGTCGGACACGTAGCCGTAGAGATTGCCCACCGTGGTATAGTGGGTCAGCTCCCGGGTATCCCGCATCCAGCACTCGGCCGCGCCGCTGTGCCACTTGCGCCAGGTCCAGACCCCCGTCACGCCCTGCTCCGTCACGAAGTCCCCCACCGCCGCGCCGTCCAGCGTCAGTCCGGCACAGGAGACGCCGCCGTCCACCCGGACGGGCCAGGCGCTCTCCAGCACGCCGTCCGTCTCGGCGTATTTGCCGAAGGCGGCGCCCCGGCCGCCGGCGCGCAGGTGGAAGGTCACCTCCGCCGTGGGCACGGTGAAGGACACGGTGCGGCTGGCGCCCAGGGCGTCGGTCACCGACAGCTCCACCTGGTAGGACCGGGCCGGATCCAGCGACGCCGCCAGCACACGGGCCGTGCCGTTGACCAGGTCCGTATAGCCGCCCCAGGTACCGCCGCTCTCCCGCCAGCGGACCCGGCAGGAGGCGCTGTTGCACCCGCCCACCGGCGACACCGAAGCGCCGCACAGTACGTGGAGATAGGTGCCGTCCCGGGCGGCGGCGCCGTTGGCAGCGCAGCGGTAGGCATGGCTGTCCGTCACGGCGGGCACGGCGTAGTCATACACCGACACCGTCCGGCTGACGGGCTCGCTCCAGCGGCCCCGACTGTCCTGCACACGGCC
Organism: Oscillospiraceae bacterium; assembly: GCA_902782615.1. Taxonomy (GTDB): domain Bacteria; phylum Bacillota; class Clostridia; order Oscillospirales; family Oscillospiraceae; genus Vescimonas. The sequence goes on from CACZNU010000071.1 coordinate 9,797, forward strand.
CCGGACCGTCACCTCTCCGGCGGCGGTCAGGGGATCGGTGAGGCCGGTCTGACCCATCTCACCCGTCCGGGTGCGGCCGTTGCCGGTGAACTCCCAGCCGGACAGGGCGGCGCCATAGTCCAGGGACACGTCGCCGGTGACGGTATAGCGCAGGCGGGTATAGCCCTTCAGGGCCACCGGCGCGCCGTCCACCCGCCAGGCGTCCACCACCGCATCGTCGTTGACGATCTCCACCGACAGGGACGCCTCCGGCCGCAGGGCCGAGGGCACACGCACCGTCATCACGGCGGTCTGGTCGGAGCCGATCTGGGTGCTGCCCCGGTAGGTCTGGCACACCACCGTCACCGACGCGGATTCCGCCGTGGGCAGACGGTCGCACAGCTCCATGGGCACCGTCCAGCTCCAGGAGGTGCCGGCGCCCCTGGTGATGAGACTGTATCCGCCGCCGCTGCCCGTCAGCTTGTACCAGAGGTTGTGGGTGAAGTCGACGGAAGCCCGGGGCAGCTGGATGGTGACGACGCTGCCCATCTCCCCGCTCTCCGGCAGACGGGGCGCCGTGGCCCGGGGGATGGCGGTCAGCACCGCCGTGCCCGAGCCGGAGGAGGCCTGGAGGCCCTGCGTGCCCTGGAGGGCGCCGCCGCCGGAGATGGTGATGCTCTTGGCCCCGTCCGGGTCGTGGGAGACGGTGACCGTCTGCTCCAGAGCTGTCAGGGTGCCGCCGCCGTGGGGGACCATGCCGCCGTCGGTATTGCTGACGGTGACGCCGTTCACCGTCAGGGTGAAGGTGGAGCTGTCGGACAGGGTGTCCCAGATGGAGTCGTCGTTGCGGTAGATCAGCCGGGCCGTCACCCTGCTGGTGTTGGCGGCGGTATCCACCGCCGACTCGGCCCAGTCGATCCAGCCCTTGATAGCGCCGCCCTGGGAGGTGACGGTCAAGGGGATTCTTCCGGAATTTGCCATATTATCCTCCGATCCATTGGAATGTGAGGCCGGCGGAGCCGTCGGTGACGGACCAGCGGCCCACCGCCAGGGACGACAGGGCCACCACGTCCCGGATGTAGAGCTGGTGGTCGCTGACGTAGGCCACCTCCACCCCGTCCTCCCAGAAGGACAGGCGGTTGGCGGCGTAGATGGCCCGGAAATGCCGCTTCTCGATGACCGTGTCGCCGGTGGCGGTGTCCACGGAGGTCTCCAGCTGCTGGCCCACCGCCAGGCCGTACACCGGCACGCCGTCCCTGTAGTCCACGATGCCGGTGCGGATGGTGGCCTGGACGGCGTTGCGCCAGTCGGTGAAGTCGCCGCTGACGGCGTCCACGTCGGCCCGCAGGTCCGAGAAATAGGTGTAGTACTGGGTCAGGGCGGTGGGGTCGGCCTCGATAATCGCGTTGAGCCGCTCCACGTAGGAGCCGAAGTCGCTGAGGGCCATGTACTCCCCCGCCAGCTCCGTGCGGAGCTTGTCCATCCGGGCGGTGACGGTGTCCGCCGTCTTGACGATGAGGCTCTTGAGCCGGTCGTAGCCCGCCGCCAGCTGGGCGGCGGAGGCGGCGGATCGGCTCTCGCTCCGGGCCTCACGGACCGCCTGCTCCGTTCCCTCCAGAGCCAGATTCAGCTGCTGGGCCAACTGGAAGAGATAGGCGTACTGGCCCCGTACCTGCTCCGCCAGATCCCCGGCGGGAGCCGGGGGCATCAGCAGATTCGTCACGGGCCGTCACTCCCCTTCTCGTAAACTGCCGACAGGCTGTAGACCTTTACACTCCCTGTGCCGGACAGCTTCAGCCGCAGGCTCTCGCAGCGGCGGGGCCGCACGTGGAGCAGGCAGCGGTCGGTGGTGCCGGCGCCCAGGAGGGTGCCCTGGGCCTGCCAGGTGAGGCCGCCGTCATAGCTGACGGAGGCGGTCAGCGCGGCGTCGGGGGCCAGGGCGGCGCAGACGGCGAGCCGCCGGAGATAGCTGCTGTGGGGATGGCGCAGGTTCAGATCGGCACTCACCGCCTCAAAGCGCACCGGCCCGCTCTCCGGCGCGCCGGCGGCGCCGTGGAGGGCCAGGATCCGTCCGTCCGAGGCCAGACAGTAGAGCTCGCCGTCCCGGGCGGCGAAGGCCAGGGCCTCCGTGTCGTCCTGCCGGTGCCAGAGGCGGCGGCGGACGTCGTAGACCAGCAGGTGGCGGCGATTTTCACCGTCGGCGGCGGAGACATAGTACTGTCCGTTCACCGAGCCGGCTACCGCGCCGTGATATGCCTCCTCCCCCAGCGGGGCGGAGACCAGCACCGGCAGGCTGCCGGTGAAGGCGCAGAAGCCGTGGACGCCGTGGTAATAGAGGGTGCCGTCCACCACCTGCAGGCTGCCGCCGCTGCCCTTCTTCACCCCGTCGCACTGGAGGGTCACCACCTGGTGGGCGCCGGAGGCCGAGGGATACACCCGCTCGATGCAGTGCTCCTTGAAGAACAGGGGGCTGCCCAGATAGGCCGCCGCGCCGGTGAAGGCGCCGTCGCTGCCCCGGCTGGCGGCATAGCTGTCGGTGGAGAGACCGGCGAAGCAGTGCCAGTTCTTGAAATCCCCCAGCTTGCTGGCGTAGATCTCGTTGACGGTCCTGCCGTCCACCAGGCCGTACTTGCAGCCCCACAGCCGGTTGCCACACTCCACCACATAGTCCATGTCCGGCACGGTGCGGCTGACGGTCAGGCTCTCGCTCTGGCTGCCTGCCGCGGTGAGGGCGGTGATGACGATCACATCGTCCTCCACGGCCCGGAGGATGAAGGTTCCGTCAAGGGTTTCTGCTTGACAGCCACTGATCTCCACGGCGTCGCCGGTCGTAAAGCCCACGCCGATGCCGGCAGCGCGGATGGCGCAGCAGGCCTCGTCCACCGCCAGCCAGCCGCCGTCTGCGTACTGGCGCAGCGTGGCGGCGGCGCCGCCGGTGTCCAGCCAGTAGGTCCCCTCCGCCGGATCCTCCGGAGCGCTGTCGCCGCTGACGCAGGGCAGGGCGCCGCCGTCCGGACGGCAGGGCATCCAGCTGGCGCCGGAGACGGTGACGGTCCGCTCCAGGGGGCCGAAGTCGGTGAGATCGGCGGTGTTCAGATACATCTTGTCGGGCCAGATCAGCAGCCAGGCGCCCATGCTGATGAGCTGCTTGGGCCCGTCGGTCAGCGCCACGCCGGTGGCCTGGCCGTTCACGTACAGGGTGGGCCCGTCCACCCAGATGAGGGCGTCCTTGGCGATGAGGCCGTTGGGATGGGCCAGCGTGGTCACCACACCCCGGCGGGGGCGGGTGGTCAAGGCGGGCCAGTCGTCGCCGCACAGGTTCTCCATGTGGGCGAAGGTGCCCTCCGCTCCGCCGCTGCGGCGATCCAGTCCGCCGAACACGGAGACGGTCTTCCGGCGCTGGGCCGGCACCGTCAGTCTGGGAAAATACATCCGCTCTCCCCCCTCTTACGTAAGGCGCAATGCCTTTACACCGATTGGCGTGTGGGTGCGGAAATAGAAATCCCGATAGGTCAGCAGACCGTTGTTCCAGGCGGTGGCGGCGTTGTTGCAGCGGTCGATCTCGCCATTGGCGTAGTGGATCTGGCTCTCCACATAGTGGCGGTACAGCTCGTCGTAGGGCGCCGGCACCAGCATCACGTCGTTGTCGGAGAGGGCGTCGGGCACGGGCAGGTCCTCCGTGCCGGCGCAGCGGTGGAGGATCTCCCGGATGACAAAGCCCTCGGCCTGGGTGAGCCACCGGCGCTTCCGGTCCTCGCCGTACTGGTTGGGCAGCAGGGTGTCCACCTGGTGGAGCACCTGCGCCGCGGTCAGGTTGGGCATGGGTCCGCCTCCCCTCAGTTGGCCATGCGGTCCACGTAGCTGCGGGCCGTCTCCGCCATCATTTCGGCGTTCTCCAGCACCTCCGAGACGTAGCGGGGCACCTCCACCTCCACGCCGCGCATGATCTTCCAGCTATTGCCGTTGACCGAAACGATGACGAAATTCTCCTGGTTTTTGCGTCCCCGGGGGATGATCACGGTGGTCATCTCCGGTGCGTTCTTTTTCATGTGGCTGCTCCTTTCCAAGTGTTGTGGTTTGTTGTGTGTAAAGTAGGATTGGTTGACGGGGCGAAGTCCGCCCCGTCAACCTCCCCGGGGTCAGTTGGCCAGATCCTGGTCGGAGTAGGAGCTGCCGCACTCCACGCGGACGATGTACTCGTCGTACAGGATGGCGGCGGCGTGGACGCCCTTCCAGCCCACGCTGGAGCGCTGATCCAGGGGATCGGCGGTGCCGGAGGAGCCGCGGGGCTTGACGATGACCTCGGTGCCCTCGCTGAGATCCACCGTGCCGTAGGCGCCCTTGCCCAGGAACAGGCAGCCATAGACGGCGCAGCCGTCCTTGCCGCCCTCGCCGGGCCAGATCACCGCGTTGTCGGCGGCGGTGACGGTGCGGTCCAGGGTCATGGCGCCGGCGGTGTTGCTGACCACCTTGGCGCGGGTGTTGCCCACGATCACGTAGCGGCCGGACAGGGCATTTGCCGCCACGGTGCCGCCGTCGAAGTTGACGGTGGCGCTGTTGCTGACGGCGCCGTTGACAGCCAGGCTGCGGCCGTTCTGGGCCAGATCCTCGCCCCGGAAGATCTTGGCCTCGGTGGTCTCCACGAAGCGGACGCCGTGAAGCTCGCCGATCTCGCCGGAGAACAGCTCCCGGACGGCGGCGTACTGATGGGCTGCCAGCCAAGCGGGATCCTGGCGCAGATCGAAGGCCACGCTGGGGTGGATGATGCAGACGTAGCGTCCGTCGAAGGTGGGGGCGTTCATCTTCTTCAGGGCGGTGGCGGCCTTGGCCACCAGCTCACCGGTCATCTTGTGGGCGGCGGTCAGCTCCGAGCGGCTGACGGGCTGGTTGCCGCTCTGGTCGGGGGCGTAGATGACCTGGTTGCCCTGCTGGATCTCGTTGCGGGTGACGGTGTCCAGGGTCAGGCCCATGTTGGCGCCGTGGCGGTCGGTGATCTCCAGCACCACGTCGTCGATGGCGGTCAGATCCAGCAGATCGGACACGGTGGTGTAGTCGCCGTACTGGG
>CACZNU010000072.1 GCA_902782615.1 Oscillospiraceae bacterium
CATGTTGTCACGCAGGTAGTCGAAGCCCATCTCGTTGTTGGTGCCGTAGGTGATGTCGGCGGCGTAGGCCTCCTGGCGCTGCTTCTTATCCAGATCGTGGATGATGAGGCCAACGGTCAGGCCCAGAAAGCGGTGGACCTTGCCCATCCACTCGCTGTCACGCTTGGCCAGATAGTCGTTGACGGTGACGATATGGACACCGTTGCCGGTCAGCGCGTTCAGATAGGCGGGCAGGGTGGCCACCAGGGTCTTTCCCTCACCGGTTTTCATCTCGGCAATGCGGCCCTGGTGCAGAACGATGCCGCCGATCAGCTGCACCCGGTAGGGGCGCAGACCCAACACACGGTCCGCCGCCTCCCGGACGGTGGCAAAGGCCTCGGGCAGGATGTCGTCCAGCGTCTCACCGGCGGCCAGACGGGCCTTGAACTCGGTTGTTTTGGCCTGAAGCTGGGCGTCGGTCATGTTGTGGTACTCCTCCGCCATGGACTCGATCTTGTCGGCGATGGGGTAGATGGACTTGAGCTCACGCTCGCTGTAGGTGCCAAAGATCTTGGTAAAGATTCCCATGTATCGTTACGTCCTTTCTGCTGGTAAAACAAGGATAGGAAAAATCAGCATATTTTAACTAATATAGTATAGCACAACAAATACGCATATGCAAAGGAATTCTGCCGAAAGAAAGGGCGTGCCGCAAAATGCTTCGCGGCACGCCCGGATATACAGGTTTCAGAATATGATGTCGGCGGATTTGTCCTTTTTCAGATCCACCGTACCGCTGACGGTAAGGGAGGTCAGGCCGTCCCGCCACCGGGTGACAGCGGCGATGGTGCCGCCGGGCTGCTTCAAGGAAAGGGCCTGGTCCGCCCGGCGCTGCATGGTGAGCCAGGCGGCGATGGCGGCGGCGCCGTCGGCAGAGCTGGAGACCCAGCGGGCGACCGCGGCGGCCTTGACGTAGAGAAGGGGATCAAAGAAGGCGGCCTCCTCGTCCCAGAACAGCATCCCCGCGGCCGGGGCGGGCAGAAGGGCGCTCCAATGGGTCAGTAGCTCCGGGGCAGCGGTACGGTCCACCATGCCGGCAGGAACGATGATGTGGTCTGCACCAGGGAAAGAGACTACCGGCAGCTTCACGGAGCCGCCGGAGAGGGGAAAGGCCACGTCGGTGATCTTCTCCGGCAGGGACATGGTCAGCGTGACCATGTCGCAGCGCCATACCGGCGTCACCGTACAGGTCACGGGCCCGTCGGCACCGGAGACCGACAGCTGCAGGTCCTGACTCTCACCTACTGCCAAATGCTCCTCAAAGGCCAGCAGAGCGGCCAGAATCATGGCGGCGTTGGCGTCGAACTGTCCGCCTGCTGCGGCCAGGCGGGATGTGCCGTCCGTCTGGTCCAGGAAGGCTACCTGACAGGCCTTCTTCTCCAGGGGCAGGAGACGGGCGCCCACCTGGGTCCGGAGGGCCGGCTCCACCGGTGTGGTGACCAGCAGTGTGATGCTCCCGGTGGCATCGGCGACGGTATAGGAGAGCTTCATGTGGTAACCCCCTTGATCGGCATTCTTTTCTGCCATTATATATGCCCGGGGCGGAAAAAGCAATGTTGCCCGGCGGACAAAAAGGTGATAAAATACAGGATAAGAGAAAAATGGGAAAGGAGCCCCACTATGAAGCTGAGCTTTTTCGGCGCCGACCAGTGCGTCACCGGCAGCTGCCACTGTCTGGAGGTCAACGGAAAACGGATCCTCATCGACTGCGGATTGCAACAGGGACGGGACGAGATCGACAACGCCAGCCTGCCCTTCCACCCGGGCAGCATCGACTATGTGCTTATTACCCACGCCCATATTGACCACTCCGGCCGGGTGCCCCTGCTGATCAAAGAGGGCTTCCAGGGTGAGATCGTCACCACCCGGGTCACGGCCAAGCTGCTGGACATCATGCTCCAGGACAGCGCCCATATCCAGGAGAGCGACGCCCAGTACAAAAACCGCAAGAACGAGCGCGCCGGCCGGGAGGCGGAGGAGCCTCTCTACACCGTGGCCGACGCCATGCGGGTGCCGGAGTTTATCCGCACCTGTGAGTACGGGGAGGAAGTGGACCTGTGCGAGGGCGTCAAAGCCGTGTTCATCGATGCCGGCCATCTGCTGGGCAGCGCCAGCATCAAGCTGACCCTCACCGAGGACGGCGAGACCCGTACCATCGTATTCTCCGGTGATATCGGCAACGTGGACCAGCCCATCATCCGGGATCCGGAGTTTTTCACCGGGGCCGACTACGTGGTGATGGAGAGTACCTATGGCGACCGCAACCACACGGAGGTGTGGAGCTATACCGACGAACTGGCCGAGATCATCGACGATACCCTGGGCAAGGGCGGCAATGTGGTGATCCCCGCCTTTGCCGTGGGCCGTACCCAGGAACTGCTGTACTTCATCCGGGAGATCAAGGACAGGGGCCTGGTGACCTCCGTCAAGGACTTCCCTGTGTACGTGGACAGTCCGCTGGCCAAGGCTGCCACCACCATCTTCTGCGGCGATCTGCGGGGTTATCTGGACGAGGAGGCCCTGGATCTGGTGCAGGACGGGACCTCCATGTTCAGTTTCCCGGGCCTGCGTCTGACGGAGACCACCGAGGAGTCCAAGCTGCTGAACACGGATACCACCCCCAAGGTCATCATCTCCGCCAGCGGCATGTGTGACGCGGGCCGCATCCGGCACCACCTGAAGTATAACCTGTGGCGCCCGGACAGTGCCGTGGTGTTCGTGGGCTACCAGGCCGAGGGTACCCTGGGCCGCCACTTGCTGGACGGCGCCGAGTCGGTGAAACTGTTCGGCGAAGAGGTGGCTATCCGCGCCCGGATCGTCAACTTCCCCGGCCTCAGCTCCCACGCCGACCGGGATCACCTGCTGGACTGGATCTGCCGGTTCAAGGAGCCCCGGCCTCAGCACGTCTTCGTGGTTCACGGCGACCGGGAGGTGGTGCCGGTATTCGTGCGCAGTGTGGAGGAGATGGGCTTCGATGTCCACGCGCCCCAGTACACCGAGGAGTATGACCTGATCACCTGCCGCCAGACGGCGGCGGGCTATCTGCCCAGGCCCAGGACCCGCGCCTTCGAGGGTGCGCCCAAGCACAGCGCGGCCTATCAGCGGCTGGTGCAGGTGGGCGAGACGCTGGCGGCTCTTATCCGCCGCAGCAGCGGACGGGACAATAAGAGCCTGGCGGCCTTTGCCGAAGCGCTGGCGAAGATCACGGAAAAATTTAACTTTTGACCGATGCTGAAGAAGAACCAGATTTACCGCGCCACCATCGAGGGTTATTCCTCCGAGGGGCTGGGCATCGCCCATATCGACGGGCAGGTGGTGTTCGTCCACCGTGCCGTCCGGGGCGAGGACTGCGAGGTGCTGATCCTGAAGGTGCTGAAAAACACCGCCTTTGGCAAGGTGGTAGCCGTCCATACCCTCTCACCCCATCGCACCGAGCCGGACTGCCCCTACTACGGCAGATGTGGAGGCTGCGACTTCCGCCACATGGACTATGCCGAGGAGCTTTGGGCCAAGCGTCAGCGGGTCCAGGACGCTCTCCGGCGCCTGGGCGGCAGCGATGTGACGGTGGAGGAGATCCTCGGTGCCGAGAGGACGGAGCGCTACCGCAACAAGAGCCAGTATCCTGTCGCTGCCGATGGCAGCGTGGGCTTCTACCGATCCCGGACCCACCAGGTGACGGATATCGACCGCTGTCTCATCCAGATGGGCGCCGCTGACAAGGCGGCCGCGGTGTTGAGGCAGTATATCCGGCAGTTCGCCGTGCCCTGCTATGACGAGAACACCGGCCGCGGCCTGCTGCGGCACTTGTATGTCCGTTCCAACACCAGGGGTGAGTGCCTCATTTGCCTGCTGGTGAACGGGGAGAGCCTGCCCCATGAGCCGGAGCTGGTGGAGCTGCTCCGCCGGGGGGTGCCCGGCGCGGTGGGTGTGGTGCTGGGCGTCAACACCCGCAAGGGCAACGCCATCCTGGGGGACCGCTACCGCACCCTCTGGGGTGAGGACACGATCACCGATACCCTGTGCGGCCTCCAATTCCGCCTGTCGGTACCGTCATTCTACCAGGTCAACCACGACCAGGCGGAGCGGCTCTATGAGAAGGCGGTGGAATTTGCCGGCCTCACCGGCGCCGAGACGGTGCTGGACCTCTACTGCGGCGCCGGCACCATCACCCAGGTGATGGCCCGCCACGCCCGGGAGGCCATCGGGGCGGAGATCGTGCCCGAGGCCATCGAGGACGCCAAGGAGAACGCCCGCCGCAACGGCCTCGAAAACGTCCGCTTTTTCTGCGGTGACGCGGCGGCGGTGGCGGCGGACTTTGCCGCGAAGGATCTGCGGCCCGACGTGATCTGCGTGGACCCGCCCCGGAAGGGCCTGGCCCCCGAGGTGGTGGAGGCGGCGGCCTCCATGGGCCCGGAGCGCATCGTGTATGTGTCCTGCGATCCGGCCACCCTGGGCCGGGACGTGAAGCGGTTTGCCCAGCACGGCTACCGGGCTGTCCGGGCCGCGGCGGTGGATCTGTTCCCACGCACCGCCAATGTGGAGACGGTATGTCTTTTGTCCAAACTTTCTGAGGCGAAGCATCATATCAG
>CACZNU010000073.1 GCA_902782615.1 Oscillospiraceae bacterium
CCCACCGATGATGGCGAGAGTCCTCTGGCACCCATGACCGACTGGGTGAACTGCAAGTGCCCCAAGTGCGGCTGGGTGCCTGTCCCCGAGGAGGAGCTGCCGCTGCTGCTGCCACAGGTGGACAGCTACGAGCCCACCGACGACGGCGAGAGTCCCATCTCCAAGATGACCGACTGGGTCAACACCACCTGCCCCTGTTGTGGTGGCCCCGCCAAGCGTGAGACGGACACCATGCCCCAGTGGGCAGGCTCCAGCTGGTACTATCTGCGCTACATGGATGCCCACAACGACACCGCCCCCGTCTCCCGTGAGGCGGAGGAGTACTGGGGTCCCGTGGACTGGTACAACGGCGGCATGGAGCATACCACGCTCCATCTGCTTTATTCCCGCTTCTGGCACAAGTTCCTCTACGATATCGGTGTGGTCCATACCAAGGAACCCTATGCCAAGCGCACCAGCCACGGCATGATTCTGGGCAAAAACCCCCACTATGTGGGCAACGTGGAGACCGAGGCGGAGAAGCAGGCCCTCATCGAGAAGTACGGCAACCAGGCCCTTCGCCCGGCGGTGAAGATGTCCAAGTCCCTGGGCAACGTAGTGAATCCCGACGACGTGGTGAAGGCCTACGGCGCCGACACCATGCGCCTCTATATCATGTTCATCGGTGACTTTGAGAAGACCGCCACCTGGTCCGACGAGGCAGTAAAGGGATCCAAGCGTTTTCTGGACCGCTGCTTCAACCTGCAGGATATGGCCACCGAGGAGCTGACCGTTTCCGCCAGGAACGAGTCCTTGATCCACAAGACCATCAAGAAGGTCACCTCCGACATCGACGAGCTGAAGCTGAATACCGCCATCGCCGCCCTGATGACCCTGGTCAACGAGTTCTACAGCAAGGGCCTGACCCGTGGCGATCTGGAGCAGCTGATCCTGATGCTCAGCCCCTTTGTACCCCACATGGCGGAGGAGATGTGGGAGAACATGGGCTTTGCCGCCAGGTACGGCAAGATGGCCATGCAGATGCCCTGGCCCAAGTACGACGAGGCCAAGACCATCGACGCCGAGGTGGAGATGGCCGTGCAGATCAATGGCAAGCTGAAGGGCACGGTCGTGGTGCCGCTGAACAGTGAGGAGAATGTCGTGGTGTCTGCCGCCATGGCGCTGGACAAGGTGAAAAAGGCCACCGACGGCATGCAGGTGTTCAAGACCATTCTGGTGAAGAACAAGCTGGTGAACCTGATCGTCAAACCCGCCCGCTGAACAATAAAAAATGTGGGGATTCCCCGGGGAATCCCCACATTTTGCAAAAAGAAACGCAAAAAACGGCTTGACAAGTGCCAAATGGGTTAGTATAATGCTATCTGTTAAAGTCATGTCCAATGACTCTTAAAGAGTACCCTGGATTGAGCCGGGTATATCGGAGGGAGGGAAAATAGATGTCCGAAGTACATGTCAAGGAAGGCGAGAGCCTGGACAGCGCTCTGAAGCGTTTCAAGAGAAGCTGCGCCAAGGCCGGCGTCCTGGCTGAGGTGCGGAAGAGAGAGTGCTATGAAAGCCCCAGCGTCAAGCGCCGCAAGAAGTCCGAGGCCGCTCGCAAGAACAGGAATAAGCGTTATTATTAATGCGAATGTAAGAGCCATCTCATTTGAGATGGCTCTTATTTCTTGCCCTGAAACAGCTCGCCCAGCAGATCCTCTACCTCGGGCAGCATGACCAGAGCGGTGGTGATGCCTATTTCCTCCGCCAGATGCAGCTTGCGACGAATGGTATCGGCGTCGTCGAAGAGGACGAAGTGGGTGTGCTGCCGGGTGTGATAGGTGAAGTACCGGGTGCACAGGTCTTCGGAGAAGTAGACGGGCCGCCCCTGCCGCAGCTGCTGCAGCTGCGGATGCGTCAGCGGCGCTCCCTCGCCGTTGGGGGCGGGCAGCAGAAAGTCCATGGCCAGCCGCTGGCAGTCCAGGGCGACGGGCCGTGCCGAAAACCGGGACCGGGCCTGCTCCAGCCGGTCACGCAGTGTTCCGCCGGACAGGGCTGTGCAGATGAGGACGGCGGCGCGGGCCGTGAAGGAGTCCCAGCTTTCCGGTACATAGAGGTACTTTCCCTGGGAGAGAAGCTGCTGCTCTAAAAGCCGTGCCAGCCGGACACCATCGGCGGTGGGGGCGGATTCAAAATCCAAAACCACGGCAGTATAGCCGCGGAAGGTACACTCCCGGAGCACATCCCGGCACAGACCATCCGGCTGAGGGATCTTGTGGGTGCCCTCATCAGACAGCATCATCCATCCGCCCCGCAGCTGCCGCGGCAGAGAGAGGGCGGTGAGACGGCCGTTTTCGCTGATGCGGTAGGCGGCGTGGGCCAGATTGGCGGTATATTGGCGGGCCTGATCCAGACGGTCGGGCGCGGTGGCCAGATAGAGCGGCAAGCGGATTCCCCCTTGTTTTCCGGCACAAAGAATGATACACTACAGGGTGGTCATAAAAGATGTATGAAGGAGGGCGGCCGATTATGCGACTTTCTCTTGTGCCGGATCGGCTGTATCCATCCTATCGGGAGATCAGCCCCGCGTATCTGAAGAAGATGGGGATTCGGCTGATCCTGTGCGACCTGGACTACACCCTGGCCCCCAAGAGCGTGGCCCGTCCCGACGATGGGGTGCGGCGCTGGATCAGTGGGATGGAGAGTGCCGGGATACATGTGATGATCCTCTCCAACAACCGCAGCCCCGCCCGGGTGGAGGCCTTCTGTCACGATCTGGGCATCGACTATGTGGGTCACGCCGGCAAGCCCTTTGCCCGTGGCTTCCGCAAGGCCATGGAGATTGCGGATGTGACGGCGGGGGAGACCGCCATGCTGGGCGACAAGCTGCTGACCGATGTGCTCTGTGCCCACTTCAATAACGCCCTGGCTCTGATGGTAGAGCCGGCCGGCGGGCCGAAAACCGTTTGGCAAAAGGTCCTGCACGCTATGCAGGAACCGTTCAAGAGAATGAATAGGAGGACGAAACAATGAACCATCTGGATCGAATTGCCAATGCACTGGACAAGTATGAGCTGGACGCCATGCTGCTGACCAGCGACCCCAACTGCTTTTACGCCACGTATTTCCACGGCGAAGGCGTGACGCTGGTGACCAAGAGCGGCAGCTTCTATTTCACTGATTCCCGCTACATCGAGGCGGCGGAGAATCAGATCAAGGGCGCGACCATCGGCATGACCGAGCGCAGCAAGCCCTTTGTTGACTGGATCAACGAGACGCTGGACAAGACCGGCGCGAAAAAGGTGGGCTTTGAGGAGGACTATATGAGCGTGGCCTCCTTCCAGGCCTACGAGAAGGCTCTGCACTGCGACCTGATCCCCGCTGGCCAACTGATGCATGAGCTCCGCGGCGTGAAGGATGAGGAGGAGATCCGCCGCCTGACCGGTGCCCAGCGCATCTCCGAGCGTGCCCTGGCTGATTTGCTCAAGGAGATCAAGGTGGGCCAGACCGAGCAGGAGATCGCCGCCCGCCTCCAGTACCTGATGCTGCGCTACGGCGCCGAGCGGATGTCCTTCGATCCCATCATCGCCAGCGGTCCTAACGGCTCCATGCCCCATGCCGTGCCCGGTGAGCGGAAGATCCAGAATGGCGACTTCATCACCATGGACTTCGGCTGCGTGTATCAGGGCTACTGTTCCGATATGACCCGCACCATCGCCGTGGGCGAGATCAGCGAGGAACAGCGCAAGATCTACAACATCGTGCTGGAGGCCCAACTGGCCGGCATCGCCGCTGCCAAGGCCGGCGCCACCGGCGCCGAGGTGGATGGCGCCGCCCGCAAGGTCATTGCCGACTACGGCTACGGCCAGTACTTCGGCCACGGCTTCGGCCACAGCGTGGGTGTGGAGATCCACGAGTCCCCCAACGCCAACCCCGCCAATGACAAGCCGCTGCCCGCCGGTGCGGTCATCTCCGCCGAGCCCGGCATCTATATTACCGGCAAGTTTGGCGTCCGCATCGAGGACGTGATCGTGGTGGGCGAGGACGGCTGTACCGATCTGGCCCTGGCAGATAAGTCCCTGATCGTGCTCTAAACGTGGTTTTTCCCACCATATCCGGGAAAATTACGGCAAAACACTTGCCAAACGGCCCGCTATCATGTAGAATATACAAGGCCATTTTGGCAAATGATATCAAATCGAGGGAACGAGGTTTCCTCATCCATACAGGAGGAACATACTATGGCAACTATTACCGCCGGCGATTTCAGAAACGGAAAGACCTTCGAGTACGAGGGCAAGATCATGCAGGTCGTGGAATTCCAGCACGTGAAGCCCGGCAAGGGCGCCGCCTTCGTCCGCACCAAGATGAAGAACGTGGTGACCGGTGCTGTGACCGAGACCAGCTTCAACCCCACTGCAAAGTTTGAGGAGGCCTATATCGAGCGCAAGGACATGGCCTACAGCTACAACGACGGCGACCTCTACTATTTCATGGATCAGGAGACCTTCGACATGGTTCCTCTGGGCAAGGACCTGCTGGGTGATGCGTTCCGATTCATCACTGAGAACACCGTGTGCAAGGTGCTCAGCTACAAGGGCAGCGTGTTCGGCCTGGAGTGCCCCAACTTCATGGACCTGGAGGTCACCGAGACCGAGCCGGGCCTTGCCGGCAACACCGCCACCAACACCCTGAAGCCCGCCACCGTGGAGACCGGTGCCGAGGTCCGCGTGCCTCTGTTTATCAACATCGGCGACAAGATTACCATCGATACCCGTACCGGCGAGTATCTGGGCCGCGCAAAGTAAGGAAGCTATTGTACATACGGATCGAGAAAGGAGTATGAACATGGGAATTTCTGAAAAGGTAGCCTATCTGCAGGGTCTGGCCGAGGGCATGAAGCTGGATGAGTCCACCAACGAGGGCAAGCTGCTGCTTGCCATTCTGGACGTGCTGAATGATATGGCCGAAGAGTTCGCGGATGTGGAGGACGAGATCGTGGATCTGGAGGATGGCCTGGATGCCGTCAGCGATGATCTGAACGACCTGGAAGAGTTCCTCTATGACGAGAGCGCCGATGAGGACGACGAGGAAGACGATGACGACGAGCTGTTCGTCACCACCTGCCCCGAGTGTGAGGAGGAGGTCGTCTTTGATGAGTCCGTCCTGGAGGACGGCGAGGTCATCTGCCCCAACTGCGGGGCCAAGCTGGAGTTCGATCTGAGCGATTTGGCAAATGCCACCGCCGATGAGGACGACGAGGACTGATTGAAGCAAAAAGAGCCGACGGTAATCCGTCGGCTCTTTTCTTTTAGAGGGACAGAGCTTGTGGACAATTTCGGCGAAAGGCATTGCACAGACGGGAAAAATAGGATATAATACCCATATCTCGCACGACTCCCGAAAAACTTATAAGTTGAGGTATTGAGGATGAGAACTGAGGAAAAACTGAACATGACCATGCTCTGCGACTTCTATGAGCTGACCATGGGCAACGGTTATTTTCAGAATGGTTACAAGGATCGTATTACCTATTTTGACGTATTCTTCCGCAGAGTGCCTGACGGCGGAGGCTTTGCCATTGCAGCCGGCCTGGAGCAGCTGATCGATTATATCGAGAACCTGCATTTCTCCAAGGAGGATATTGACTATCTCCGGGGCAGGAAGCTGTTCAGCGAGGAATTCCTGCAGTATCTGGCCGATTTCCGCTTTACCGGCGATATCTACGCTGTGCCGGAGGGAACGCCCGTCTTTCCCCGGGAACCCCTGGTTGTGGTGCGCGCGCCGGCCATCGAGGCCCAGTTGATCGAGACCTTTACACTGCTGACCATCAACCACCAGAGCCTGATTGCCACCAAGGCCAACCGTGTTGTCCGGGCTGCCAAGGGCCGTACGGTGCTGGAGTTCGGCTCCCGCCGCGCCCAGGGCGCTGACGCCGCCATCGTGGGCGCCAGAGCTGCCTATATCGGCGGCTGCAACGGCACTGCATGCACTATCTCCGATCAGCTGTACGGCGTACCCGCCGGCGGTACAATGGCCCACGCCTGGGTCCAGATGTTCGACACGGAGTATGAGGCCTTCAAGACCTACTGCCAGATCTATCCCACCAATGCCACGCTGCTGGTGGATACCTACAACACGCTGAAATCCGGCGTGCCCAATGCCATCCGGGCCTTCAATGAGGTGCTCAAACCCCTGGGTATCAAGAAGTGCGGCATCCGGCTGGACTCCGGCGATATCGCCTATCTGAGTCAGCAGGCCCGGAAGATGCTGGACGAAGCAGGCTGGGAGAGCTGCCAGATCTCCGCTTCCAACTCCCTGGACGAGTATCTGATCCGGGATCTGATGATGCAGGACGCCAAGATCGACATGTTCGGTGTAGGCGAGCGGCTGATCACCGCCCGCTCCGAGTCCGTGTTCGGCGGCGTATACAAGCTGGTGGCCGTGGAGAATGACGACGGGACCATCAAACCCAAGATCAAGGTCAGCGAGAACGTGGAGAAGATCACGATTCCCCACTTCAAGAAGGTGTACCGCTTCTTCGGAAACGACACCGGCAAGGCCATCGCCGACTATATCACGCTGCACGACGAGACGGTGGACGACAGCCGCGACTTGGAGATCTTTGATCCCCACGCCACCTGGAAGAAGAAGGTCGTCTACGATTTCAACGCCCAGGAGCTGCTGGTGCCTATCTTCAAGAACGGCAAACGGGTCTATACCTGCCCGACGCTGCAGGAGGTCCAGAAGTACTGCCAAGAGCAGGTGGACAAGTTGTGGGACGAGGTCAAGCGCTTTGACAACCCCCATTCCTATTATGTGGACCTGTCCGACAAACTCTGGAACATCCAGAACGACCTGCTGCACGGAAACGACTGAGAATTAACGGGGGCTATCCGTTCATACGGATAGCCCTCCGGCAATATGATGGAGAAAAGGAGACACCGACTGTGAAAAAGCCAAACGTACAACAGCATACGGAGCGACGGATCGCGGCTGCCCTGCGTTTGGCCCTGGTGGCGCTGCTGCTGGCGGCACAGATCGCACTGACCTTCCTGCTGAGCATCGTGCTTCGCCAGCATGTGGCCATCGCCTATTCGGTGCTGGAGCTGCTGGCCCTGCTGGTGGCGATCCGGATCTATAATCGCCCGGGCGGTTCCACCTATAAGCTGGGCTGGATCCTGCTGGTGGTTCTGGTCCCTGTGACGGGACTGATTCTCTATCTGCTGTGGAACGGCAATCGACAGAGCAAGCAGCTGAACCTGAAGAACCTGCCTATGCCCCGGGAGTCGGCGGGGAGAGAGGAGCAGAGCCGGCTCAATGTGGAAAAGTTGCGGGGACGCTACTCGGAATGGGGACGTCTGGCGGCCTATCTGCACCGGCAGGGTTTTCCCCTCTACCAGCATACTCAGGTCCGGTACCTGCCCACCGGTGAGGGATACCTGGACGACGTTCTGGAGAAGATGGAGCAGGCGGAGCACTTCATTCTGATGGAGCTTTTCATCATGGCCACCGGCGAGATGTGGGACAGAACGGTGGATGTGATCCGACGGAAGGCCAGCCAGGGCGTGGAAATTAAGCTGCTCTTTGATGACTTCGGCAGCATGATGCGCATGCCCCGGGAGGAAGTGGAGCGGATCCGCGCCTTGGGCGTGGAAGTAAAGGTATTCAATCCAGTCCATCAATATGTGAACCGCCTCTATTTCAACTACAGAGACCACAGGAAGATCATTTGCATTGACGGCGACATCGCCTACACCGGCGGCGTCAATCTGGGCGACGAATATGCCAATATAACCCATAAGTTCGGCTACTGGAAGGATGCCGGCATCTGCCTGGAGGGAGAGGGCGTCTGGGGCCTGACCCGGGATTTCATCCACATGTGGGAGGACCTGGGCGGACAGATGGAGAGGGAACACGACTACTACCGTCCCCATGACCGGATGGAGGGGGATGGCTTTTGTCAGTGCGTCTCCGACGGGCCAAACAACAATCCTGTCAGCACACTGGAGGACACCTATCTTCAGTTGATCGGGGGTGCTAACGAGGCGGTTTTTATCACCACACCGTATCTGGCCATTGACGATCCTATGATCAAGGCGCTGTGCCTTGCCGGCGACAGCGGGGTGGATGTGAGGCTGATCGTACCCGGGATCCCGGACAAAAAATACGCCTATCTGGTGGCGGAATGCTACTTCGGCGAGCTGCTGAACCACGGCGTGAGGATCTATCGGTACACACCGGGCTTTCTCCACAGCAAATCAGTGGTGGCGGACGGCCAGGCGGCTTTTGTGGGATCTGTCAACATGGACTTCCGCAGTTTCCATCTGCATTTTGAGTGCGGCACCGTGCTCTATGATGTGCCGGCTATCGGCGAATTACTGGCGGATCTCCATGATACCATGGAGCAGAGCCAGACGGTAACGCTGGAGGAATGGCGCAATCGCCCCTGGGTGCGAAAGGCAGTGGGCGTATTCCTGCGGCTGTTCGCCATGTGGATGTGAAACGACGGAAAGCAACAGATTGTAAAACGAAAAGAAAAACCCCTGCAGCCACAAGGCTGCAGGGGTTTCTTATGGCAGCGGGAGAAGGATTCGAACCCTCACATACGGAGTCAGAGTCCGCTGTGCTACCTTTACACAATCCCGCTGTGTTCCTGACG
>CACZNU010000074.1 GCA_902782615.1 Oscillospiraceae bacterium
GCGTTGGCGTCAAAGGGACTGACCCGCACCAGGCGGTGGACGCCGTTCTCGCTCTTCAGATAGCCGTAGGCGTTCTCGCCCTCGATGAGGATGGTGGCGGACTTGATGCCCGCCTCGTCGCCGGCCTCGTAGTCCATCAGCTGGTAGGTGTAGCCGTGGCGCTCGGCCCAGCGGGTGTACATGCGGTAGAGCATCTCGGTCCAGTCCTGAGCCTCGGTGCCGCCGGCACCGGCGTGGAAGGTGAGAATGGCGTTGTTGGCGTCATACTCCCCGCTGAGCAGGGCCGCCAGACGGCGCTCGCTGATCTCCTTTTCCAGGGTCTCGTAGCCGTTGGTCACGTCCTCCAGCAGAGAGGCGTCGTCCTCCTCCTGGCCCATCTCGCACATGGTCAGGCAATCCTCCCAGTCGGACACCAGCCGGTCGTGCTTTTTGATCTTGTGCTCCAGACGCTTGATCTGCTGGGAGACCTTCTGGCTCCGCTCCAGATCGTTCCAGAAGCCATCCTGCTCCGTCTCCTTCTGGAGTTCAGCCAGCTCCTCCCGGGCCTTGGGGATGCCCAGCGCCCTCTCCAGCTCGCCCAGAGTCTCCTCCAGGGCCAGCAGTTTCTGCTTGTACTCGTCGTATTCAATGACTGCCATAGCGGTGTCTCCTATCTTAAAGAATCATTAACTCATCTATTATACCCAAAAGCGGCCGAACTGTAAAGAGGTCAGCTCTTCTCCATGACCTTCTGCTGGGCGCTCATCTCCCGCAGCACGCCGCCGGCCAGGGGGATGGTCAGCAGCAGGGCGCACACGTCGCTGATGGACTGGGCCAGCTGGATGCCCAGGGGCCCCAGAAAGTGGGGCAGGATCAGCACGGCGGGGATGAAAAACACGCCCTGCCGCGCCACCGCCAGGATGGACGCCTGGCGCACCTTGTTGATGGTCTGGGTCATCATGCTGGCGATCATATTGAAGCCGCAGAGGAAGAAGGTGCAGCACTGGGCCCGCATGGCCACGGTGCCGAAGGCGACGACCTCCGGATCATCACGGAAGATGGCGATGATTTGCGGCGCCTGCCAGAAGATGACGATGCCGGCCACCGCCAGGAAGATGGTGGCCCACCGGACGCAGAACCAGAAGGCCTTCAGTACCCGGTCGTAGAGCCTTGCGCCGTAGTTGAAGCCGCACACGGGCTGGAAGCCCTGGCCGAAGCCGATAAGGGCGGAGTTGGCCAGCATCATAGCACGCTGGACAACGCTCATGGCGGCGATGGCGGCGTCGCCGTACACGCCGGCGGCGTTATTGAGGCAGATGGTGGCCAGGGACATGAGGCCCTGCCGGCACAGGGAGGGGGTGCCGCCCTTGCAGATCATGGTGAAATACTCCCACCGGAACCGGACGTTCCGGAGCCGGATGGGCAGGTTGCCGCTGCGGTGGGTACCCGCCAGCAGCAGGCAGAAGGATACCAGCTGGCTGATGATGGTGGCCAGAGCCGCACCGGCTACACCCATCTTGAAGGTGAAGATGAACAGGGGGTCCAGACCCACGTTGAGCAGGGCACCGGTGACGATGCCTACCATGCCGTGCATGGCGCTGCCCTGGAAGCGCAGCTGGTTGTTCAGCACGAAGGAGGCGGTCATGTACGGCGCTCCGATGAGGATGAAGCGCAGATAGTCCTTGGCGTAGGGGAGGATGGTCTCCGTGGAACCCAGCAGCCGGGCCAGAGGGACCAGGAAGATCTCTCCCAGGGCCATGATCAGCGTTCCCGCCAGCAGGGCATACACCACGCCGGTGGCAGCCATTTTGGAGGCGCTGTCGGTGTGCTGCCGGCCCAGCTCCATGGAGATGAAGTTGCCGCTGCCGTGGCCGAAGAAGAAGCCGGTGGCCTGGAAAATAGCCATCAGGGAGAAGGCCACTCCCACGGCGCCGGTGGCGCTGTTGGAGTGGAGCTGCCCCACAAAGAAGGTGTCCACCATGTTGTAAGCGGCGGTGACCATCATGGAGATGATGGTGGGTACCGCCAGCTCGCGGACCAGGCGGCCCACCGGTTGGGTGGTCATCCGGACATATTTTTCCTGTTGTTTGTCACTCATATAGGTACTCCGAAGAGGCGAAAACCCGCCAGTATTTGAATGCAGCTTAGCTATCTTATCACAGACTGTATGGCAAATCAAGAACCGCTGACGGAAAAAAGAGGGCAAAAAGAGGAAAAGAGAGGCGGATTTCTGCATTGACCGGCGCCCTTGCGTGTTTTATAATGGGAGACAAGATAAAAGTGAAAAGGAGGACGCTCCGGAATGAATGAGATCTTTGTGCTGGGTCACCGCAACCCGGATACCGATTCTGTCGTGGCGGCCATGTCCTACGCGGCGCTGCGCAACGCCCTGGGAGAGAAGGCATATGTGGCCGGCCGGCTGGGTGAGGTCAGCGATGAGACCCGCCGCATCCTGGATTATTTCCAGTGTGAGCCGCCCCGCTTCATCAAGACCGTGCGCACCCAGGTGCGGGACCTGGACTTTGATACGCCGCCGGCCCTGGACCGGTCGGTGACCATGGACCGGGCCTGGAACATCATGCGGGAGAACCACTATCCCGCCATCCCCGTGGCCAATGAGGACGGCTCCCTGTACGGCATGCTCTCCGCCGGCGACATCGCCACCTACAGCATGGAGACCATCGCTGACCCGACAGTGGATCACCTGCCGCTGTTCAATCTGCTCAGCGTGCTGGAGGGACGGATCCTCAACGAAAGCGGCCACATGGCGGAGACCCTCAGCGGACAGATCTGCATCGCCCTGCCCCAGAGCTGCGAGAATCTGCTCTTCAACAGCCGGGAGAATATCGTCCTGTGCGGCAACCAGCCGGATATGATCCGCCGGGCGCTGGATGTTGGCGTGGAGTGCCTGATCCTCTGCCAGACGGATGTGGATCCGGCGTGGCTGGAGGGGTCGGACAACACCTGCGTGATCTCCACACCCTTCGACGCCAGCAAGGTGGCAAGGCTCATCTACCAGGCCATTCCCATCTCCCGCCCTTGCCACACGGAGAATCTGATTACCTTCCGGATGACCGACTACATCGATGACGTCCGAGAAGTGGTGCTGAAGAGCCGCTACCGCTGCTATCCCGTGCTGGATGAAAACGGCAAGGTGGTGGGCACCCTGTCCCGCTACCATCTGCTGCGGCCCCGCCGCAAGCAGGTGGTGCTGGTGGACCACAACGAGATGAGTCAGGCCGTTTCGGGACTGGATCAGGCGGAGATCCTGGCCATCATTGACCACCACCGTCTGGCGGATATCCAGACCGGCCAGCCCATCAACGTGCGCAACGAGCCGGTGGGCAGCAGCAATACCATCATCGCC
>CACZNU010000075.1 GCA_902782615.1 Oscillospiraceae bacterium
GAAACCCTTTGCCGGCGTTAACGGCAGCGGCAAGCACGACAACTGGTCCCTCTCCACGGATACGGGTGAGAACCTTTTGAAGCCGGGGAAAACCCCCAGCCAAAACGCCCAGTTTCTGCTGTTCCTGGCGGCCTTTATCAAGGGTGTGGACGATTATCAGGATATGCTGCGCTGCTGCGTCAGCTATCCCGGAAACGATCACCGGCTGGGCGGCAATGAAGCCCCTCCCGCCGTGGTCTCCATCTTCCTGGGCGACGAACTGACCGCTATCATCAATGCCATCATCAACGGTGAGGACTATGTTGAGGTCACCAAGCACCGTCTGGAGATCGGCGTGGACACCATGCCGGAAATTCCCCAGGATACCACCGACCGCAACCGCACCTCCCCTCTGGCCTTTACCGGCAACAAGTTTGAGTTCCGCATGCTGGGCGCTTCACAATCTGTGGCAAGTCCCAACGTAGTGCTCAACACCATGATGGCGGAGGAACTCAGCCGCTTTGCCGACGTTCTGGAGCAATCCGATAATTTCAAGGCGGAGCTGCAGAAGCTTATCCGCACTACGTTCCGCGATCATCAGCGGATCATATTTAACGGCAACGGTTATGGTGTCGAGTGGATGCTGGAGGCCCAGCGCAGAGGCCTCAGCAATCTGAAGGATACGGTAGACTGCATGCCGGCCTACATCGATCCCAAGAACGTAGACCTCTTCACCCGTCACGGTATCTTCAGCTTCAAGGAGATGCACGCACGGTATGAGATCCATCTGGAGAACTACTGCAAGGTGACCACCATTGAGGCCAACACGATTCTGGATATGACGCTGCGGCATATCCTACCGGCGGTGTTTGCCTATAGCCACGATCTGGCGGAGGGAATCTGCCGGCTGGATCAGGGCCACTTCCCCATCTCCAAGGCACAGCGTGAGTTGATTGCCCGGTTGAACGATCAGTCCGACGCCCTGTATGACGTATGCCGTGCGCTCCAGACTGCTCTAAATGATGCGCCTGCTCTGGATGGCGGCATCGAGTCGGCCCGTTACTATCGGGATTATGTGGCTTATCACATCCGCCATGCCAGCGAGCTCATCAACCAGCTGGAAACCATCACCGCCGCTGATTATTGGCCATATCCCACCTACGCCGATATTCTCTTCAGCGTATAAACGAGTATAAAAAGAAGGCTATGGAAGGTTTCCCTCCCCTAGCCTTCTTTTTTGTTAAAACAGGCTGACCTGGCTGGTCTCCGCCATGCCGGCAAAGGCTCCCAGTGTCTTCAACTGCTCAATGTGTGTCTTGGACAGCTTGCTGCAGCAGGTGGCGAACTCCTCGATGGAGATGAAACTCTTCCCCTTTCGCTTTTCCACCGTGTCCAGCGCAGCACTCTCACCCAGTCCGTGGACCGACACGAAGGGCGGCAGCAGGCCGTTCTCCGTAACAAGGAACTTAGTGGCGTCAGACCGCATGATGTCGATGGTGTCAAAGTGGAAGCCGCGGAGATAGAACTCATAGCAGACCTCCAGCGTCACCAGCAGATTCTGCTCCACATCGGTGGCATCCTTATTGTTTTCGATCTCCCGGATCTTTTTCTTGACCGCGTCAATACCGGCGCAGCAGTACTCGGCGTCAAAGGCCTTGGCCCGGACCGTGAAAAATGTGGCATAAAATGCCAGCGGCCGGTGAACCTTGAACCAGGCAATGCGGAAGGCCATCATCACGTAGGCTACTGCGTGAGCTTTGGGAAACAGATAGCCGATCTTGGCCAGGGAGTCGATGTACCACTGTGGCACGTTATGCTCGTGCATCTTCTCCACCCACATGGGCCAATCGTCCGCTTTCCCCTTCTTGACCTTTCCCTTTCGGACAGCCTCCATGATTTTGAAGGACATCTTGGGCTCCAGACCCATACGGATCAGATACAGCATGATATCGTCGCGGCAGCCCACCGTCTCCAAAACGGATGCCGTTCCGCTGACGATCAGCTCCCGGGCGTTGCCCAGCCACACGTCGGTACCGTGGGAAAAGCCAGACAGGCGCACCAGCGTATTAAAGTTCTGCGGATGAGTATCCATCAGCATGCCGCGGGTGAAGCGGGTGTTGAACTCCGGGATGGCCACAGCGCCGGTGGGGCCGAGGATCGGATCATCCTCAAAGCCCAGGACCTTGGAGCTGGTGAAGATACTGATGGTGTCCGGATCGTCCAGGGGGATCTCCCGGGCGTTGACGCCTGTGAGATTCTCCAGCATCCGGATCATGGTGGGGTCATCGTGTCCCAGCATATCCAGCTTCAGGAGATTGTCCTCCATGCAGTGATATTCAAAATGGGTGGTGCGCTGGTCGGAATTGGGATCATCCGCCGGATGCTGAACTGCGGTGAAGTCCTCCACGTCCATGTCGTCCGGTACCACCACCAGACCGCCGGGGTGCTGCCCTGTCGTACGGCGAACACCCTCGCAGCCCTTGGCCAGACGGTCCAGCTCCGCCGTTCCAAAGTCCAGGCCGTTCTCTTCCTTATACTTGAGAACAAACCCCTTGGCCGTCTTTTCTGCCAGCGTACCGATGGTACCGGCCCGGAACACCTGGCTCTCACCGAACATCTCAATGGCATGGCGATGGGCACGGGCCTGGTATTCGCCGGAGAAGTTCAGGTCGATATCCGGCACCTTACCGCCGCCGTAGCCCAGGAAGGTCTCAAAGGGGATGTCAAAGCCATCCTTCACGAAAGGCGTACCGCAGTCGGGACAGACCTTATCCGGCATGTCGGCGCCGCAGCCGTACTTTCCGCTCTCGTCAAACTCCGTCCGTTTGCACTTGGGGCAGCGGTAATGGGGCGGCAGGGAGTTCACCTCCGTAATGCCGGACATATAGGCCACCAGGGAAGATCCCACCGACCCTCGGGAGCCCACCAAATAGCCGTTTTCCAGACTTCGCTGCACCAGCTTTTGGGCTGACATGTACACCACGTCGTATTTACCCAGAATGCCGCCCAGCTCCACATTCAGCCGATCCACGATCAGCTGAGGCGGATTCTCGCCGTACAACTCGTGGCACTTGTCCCAGACACGCTGATTCAGCTCCTGCTCGGAATTTTCCAATCGGGGCGGGAACAGCTGGCCCGGTGGCAGCAACTCGATGACCTCCACCTGATCGGCGATCCGGCGGGGATTCGTCACCACCACCTCATAGGCCTTTTCCTCACCAAGGTAAGCAAATTCCGCCAGCATCTCGTCGGTGGTTTTAAAGTAGATGGGCAGGGATTCATTGGCATCGGGAAACTTCTTGCTGGCCAGAAGGATATGGCGGTAGATCTCGTCCTCCGGATCCAAAAAATGCACGTCACCGGTAGCGCACACCGGCTTATTCAGCTCCTCACCCAGGCGGACGACAGTACGATTGTACTCACGCAGCTCTTCCTCCGAGTGAACGGCGCCGTTGCGGAGCATGAACATATTGTTGCAAATGGGTTGTATCTCCAGATAGTCGTAGAAGGAGGCGATCCGCTTCAGTTCCTCCCAATCCTTGTGGCCATCCGTGATGGCGCGGAACAGCTCGCCCGCTTCGCAGGCCGAACCGATGATCAGTCCTTCCCGGTACTGGACCAGATCCGACTTGGGAATGACAGGCACTTTTCGAAAGTGTTCCAAATTCGACTTCGAGATCAACTGGTATAGGTGCTTCAGTCCCAGCTTGTTTTTTGCCAGCAGAATGATGTGCTTGGGACGGCGGTTCATCTTGCTGCCCCTTGGCCGAAGCTTCAGCATCTCACCGTTGATCTGCTGCAAATGGTCGATCTGCAACTGGCGCTGCATTTTCTCAAAGAATGGGATCAGCATATAGCCCACCATGGCCGCGTCATCACTGGCACGGTGGTGATTGAAGGCGGGCAAGTCCAGATGCTCCGCCACGATATCCAGCTTGTACT
Organism: Oscillospiraceae bacterium; assembly: GCA_902782615.1. Classification (GTDB taxonomy): domain Bacteria; phylum Bacillota; class Clostridia; order Oscillospirales; family Oscillospiraceae; genus Vescimonas. The sequence continues at coordinate 3,922 of CACZNU010000075.1, forward strand.
TGTGCAGTTCCGGCAGCAGATTCTGCGCCAGAATCAGCGTGTCCACAAACGTGGGGTCAAATTGCAGTCCCGCCTCAGTACAGCCTTTGCGGATAAAACTGATATCAAACTCCGCGTTATGGGCAGCCAGCGGACGCCCCTTGACAAACTGCAGGAAACTCTCCAGGGCCTCCTTCGGCTGCGGCGCATTCTCCAGCATCTGATCGGTGATGCCGGTCAGGCCGATGATCTCCGGCGTCAAGCGGCGGTTGGGATTGACGAAAGTCTGGAACCGTTCGCCAATCTCGCCGTTTCGCAGCACGACAGCACCAATCTCCGTAATTGCCTCTGTCGCCACGTTCAGCCCGGTAGTTTCAATGTCAAAGCAGACGATCTCATCGGAAAATGGCTGGTCCATATCGCCGTGGACAACAATTCGGTCATCCAGATCGTTGACGAAATAGCCCTCCATCCCGTAAAGTATTTTTATTTTACTGTTGGCTTCATGCCAGGCATCCGGGAAGGACTGCACCACGCCGTGATCAGTAATCGCTATGGCGGGATGTCCCCACTCAATAGCCCGCTTGATGGCACTCTTGGTGTTGGTCAGTGCATCCATGCTGGACATCTGAGTATGGAGATGCAGCTCCACACGCTTCTCCGGCGCAGTATCTTTTCGATTTTCATGGGATATTCGCATGATGTTGATCGGCGCGATCTGAATATCACGTCCATCCCAGGTCAGCTCCACATGTCCCTGCAGCCGCAGCCACATACCAGGAGAGATGGCTTTTTCCATCTGCTTGGCCTCTTTCTCTCCCATGTTCTTACGAACGGAGACGGAGCTGTGGTAATCCGTCATCTCCAGATTCATGCGCCACTGCCCGGGCCGGCGGGTCTCATATACCTCCAGGGCAAAAACCTTGCCCTCCAGTACCACGTTTCCCATTTTGGGGTTCAGTCCCACCATGGAGACCGCCTTGCCGCGGATCTTCTTTCCGAAGATTACCTCGCCGTCATCGCCGGGATCATTCTTTTTTCCTCCATGTCCGTCGGGCGTATGGATGGTCAGCCGCAGCTGCCGTAAGCCGTACTGTTCCATCAGCAAATGACGCAGCGTAGCCTGCCCCGCTTCCGGAAGCGGAGCGGCCATCTCCATGTCAAGCTCCATGCTGCGGGCATCACGGTCCAGCGCTCCGCCGGTGACCCGGGCGTCATGCAGTGCCAGACGAAGCTCCCTCGATGGAACAAAGCTATCAAAAAATGTAAAAAAAGGGATTCTCTCAGCCATCGGATTTCTCTCTTCTTATAACTTTGCTATTTCCTCCATCAAGGCATCCACAAGCCTTTCCTGGGGTACCTTGTAAAGTATTTCTCCTTTTCGGAAGATCAGTCCCTCTCCCTTGCCGCCGGCGATACCCACATCGGCGGCGGACGCCTCGCCAGGGCCGTTGACAACGCAGCCCATGACGGCGACAGTAATGGGTTTGGTGACGTTCTTCAGGCGCCGCTCCACCTCCTCGGCAATGGGAATCATGTCGTAGGCGGTACGCCCGCAGGTGGGACAGGAGATCAGATTCGGGCCCGTCTGGCGAAGGCCGGCAGCCGCCAGGATCTCCTTGGCCGCCAGGACCTCCTCAACCGGATCAGCCGTCAGGCTGACCCGCATGGTATCGCCGATTCCCTGGCACAGCAGGCCGCCGATCCCGATGGCGGACTTCAAGACACCCATAGACGGCGTTCCCGCCTCGGTAACACCCAGATGCAGAGGATAGTTCGTCTCCTCATGAAGCATCTGATAGGCCCGCATATTGACGGGTACCCGGGAGCACTTGACGCTGATGCAGATATCATCAAAGTTGCAGTCGTTCAAAAGATGTACGTGACCCATGGCGCTCTCCACCAGGGCCTCCGGCGTTACGCCGCCATACTTGCGCAGCAGTTCCTTTTCCAGGGAACCGCCGTTGACGCCGATCCGGATGGGAATGTGGTGCTCGGCGCAGGCATCCGCCACGGCGCGGACCTTTTCCTGCCCGCCGATATTTCCCGGGTTGATCCGGATCTTATCAACGCCGCTTTCCACACATTGGAGAGCCAGCTTGTAGTCAAAGTGGATATCCGCCACCAGAGGGATATGGATCTGCCTCCGGATCTCACCCACGGCAAGGGCCGCGTTCATATCCGGCACCGCCACCCGAATGATCTCACAGCCGGCTTCCTCCAGCCGATGGATCTGGGCAACTGTGGCAGCCACATCATCGGTACGGGTATTGCACATGGATTGGATCGTCACCGGTGCACCACCGCCAATCGGCACCCTCCCCACCATGATCTGTTTGCTCATACGATTTCACTCCTCAGGTAAATAGTTTCCAGACGTCCTGGAACGTGATCACCAGCATCAGTCCCAGCAGTAAGATAAGGCCGGCGAAATGGATATAGTTCTCGTACTTCGCCGGGATCTGCCGCTTGAAAAGCAGCATGGCAACCGTGTTGATCACCAGAAAGAAGATTTTACCGCCATCCAGAGCAGGCAGCGGCAACAGGTTCATCACAGCCAGATTCACCGCGATCAACGCCGCAAAATAGGCGATGTTCTCCACGGCGTCCCGTACGGTGGCGGACTGTTCCCCCACCTCCGTCATAGTGGACACAATGCCCACCGGGCCGCTGAGGTCTTTCACGCCGGCCTCGCCGCTGATCAGCATCTGGATGCTCAGCCGCACCAGGCGGACAAAATCTATAGCATTGTTCCAGCTGTAGGCGATCCGCTTTCCGAAGGTGGCTTCCTCCGTGCCGAAGGTAATGCCAAAGCCCGTGTAGGTGCCGCCGTCTGCGGAGGTATACTCACGGCGTTCCATAGGGAAATCCTTCAGGACCACCTTTTGCCCATTCCGACGGAGGGTCAGGTCAAAGGTACCGTCCGTATTGCGTCCCAGCAGCATGCTCACGTCGTTGAACATATAGACGCGCTCTCTGTCGATGGAGCGGATGGTATCCCCCACCTGGAGACCGTTTTCGCTCACAAGCGGGCAGCCATCGGCGAAACCTACGATGATCGGCGCATAAAAGGCCTTGGCGCCGGAATAGAGGATCAGAATGATCAGAAGGCCTGTCAGAAAGTTCATGAAAGCGCCGGCGGCGTAGATCAGCAGCTTTTTCCAAAAGCCCTGATTGTTCAGCGCTGAAGGGTCATCCGAGTCCTCGTCCTCCCCCTCCATGGCGCAGAATCCGCCCACCGGGAACAGCCGCAGCGCATACAGCGTGTCGCCCTTTTGTTTTTTCAGAATGGCCGGCCCCATGCCGATAGCAAATTCATTGACTCTAACGCCGCACGCCTTGGCCGCCAAAAAGTGGCCCAGCTCGTGGACGCCGATCAACACACCGAAAATGAGGATAGCCGCCAAGATATAGAGCATAGATCGTATTCCATCCTTATTTTACCGATTCCGCACGACCTCGCGGGCCAGGCGGTCTGCTTCCAGTATATCCTCCAGCGTGGGCGTATATTTCACTTCCACGCGGGACAGGGCCCGTTCCACCTGCCGGGGAATGTCGTTGAATCCGATCTCTTCCCGCAGAAAAGCCATCACAGCCTCCTCGTTGGCGGCGTTCATAATGGCGCAGGATGTACCGCCCACGACGGCACACTCCCGGGCAATGCGCAGACAGGGGAACGCTGTCATGTCCGGCTGGTGGAAGGTCAGCTCACCGCAGCGGAGCAGATCCAGAGGTTTGTCAGGTGACGGTGCGCGGTAGGGCCAGGTAAAGGCATAGCGAATGGGCAGCTTCATATCCGGCGTGCCCAGCTGAGCGATCATGGCGCCATCGCGGTATTCCACCAGGGAGTGAACAACGCTCTGACGATGGATCACAGCCGTCACCTGTTCGGCGGGAAGTCGATAAAGCCGCATGGCCTCGATGATCTCCAGGCCTTTGTTCATCAACGTTGCCGAATCAATGGTGATTTTGGCCCCCATGCTCCAGTTGGGATGCTTCAGCGCATCGGCGGGGCGGATCGTCTCCAGCTCCTCATATTGCTTGCCGAAGAAGGGACCGCCGGAGCAGGTCAGGATCAGGCGCTTGATCTCACCGCGATCCCGACACCCCTGCAGGCTCTGGAAGATGGCCGAGTGCTCGCTGTCCACCGGAACGATTTCAGCGCCATAGCGATCTGCGGCACCCATGACCAACTCTCCGGCGCACACCAGTGTCTCTTTGTTGGCCAGGGCGATACGCTTCTTCCGCTCGATTGCGGCCAGCGTCGGGCGCAGTCCCACGCTGCCCACCACAGCGGTAACGACGGTATCCGCCTCCTCCATGGTGGCGGCCGCCAGCAGGCCATCCGCCCCCGACAGAACCTCCACCGGGAGATCGGAAATCCGCTGACGGAGGCAGTCCGCCGAGTCCGCATCCATCATCACCGCTAGACGGGGTGTAAATTCCCGCACCTGCCGCTCCATCAGATCCACCTGGGTGTTGGCCGTCAACGCGGACACACGCAGACCCAGCTCACGGACCACCTGCAACGTCTGTTTGCCGATGGAGCCGGTAGAGCCCAGGAGGGATACATTCTTTGTCATGTTGTTCTCCTTACAGACTGACATGGCTGATGATCAGCCAAAGCACCGGGGCCGCAAAGATCACGCTGTCAAAGCGGTCCAGAACGCCGCCGTGTCCCGGCAGCAGCTTGCCGTAATCCTTGATCCCAAATTCACGCTTGATGGCGGAAAACACCAGGTCGCCCATCTGCCCCATGGCGGCGCCGACCAGGCCCAGCACCACGCACCAGATGATGTTCAGTGGGATCTCCGTACACAGGAAAAAGATAATACGGAAGATGACCATGCCCGCCATGCCGCCCACCAGACCGCCGATGGAACCCTCCACCGTCTTCTTGGGACTGACCAGTGACGCCAGCTTATGCCTGCCAAGCGCCATTCCGGCAAACAGTGCCAGCGAATCGCTGCTGAAGGCCGCCACCAGAGGGATCAGCACCAGACCGCTTCCGTGTGGCATCAGGCGAAGCCGCAGCAGGCAGGACAGCGCCAGCGGGATCACGACGCCAGCCACCAGGATCGTGCAGATATCACGAAAGGAGAGTTCCTCCGCCCTTCCGTGCTCGGTGATCATGACGATGAAAACCAGTACCACCAGCGCCGTTACCAGGAAGGGTGACACAGACTGCATCGCCGTACCGGCAAAGCGCCCGTCGGCAAACCAGACACACACCACCGTGAAGACGCTTAGCATCGCGGCCAATCCCCACCAGCGTCGGGTCTTTTTCCCACCACAGACGGCGCTGATCAGCTCATGAGCGCCAATAACGCACAGGCCGCACAGCAAGGCCATGGTGGCCCACTCGGGGGCCACCACCAGCACTGCCAGCAGGAACGGGATCCCCACTACCGCCACCAGAATTCTTTGCAACATGGTTTTCTCCTCACTTTACGCCGCCGAAACGGCGGTCGCGCCGTTGATAATCGATGATCGCTCTGTCCAGGGCACGCTCATCAAAGTCCGGCCACAGGGTATCACAAAAATAAAACTCACTATAGGCACACTGCCACAGAAGAAAATTGCTAAGCCGCAGCTCACCGCTGGGTCGAATGATCAGCTCCGGATCAGGGATGCCGGCGGAATATAGATGCTTCTGAAAATTCTCCTCTGTCATATCCTCCCCCGCCGCCACGCACTCCCGCGCGGCGTGGAGGATCTCGTCCCGTCCGCCGTAGTTGAGACATACGTTGGCCTGAAAGCCGTGGATATGCTCGGAGATGGCGTTGGTCCGATCCACCAGCGCCTGCAGCTCCGGCGAGATGGCACTCAGATCGCCCAGAAACCGCAGCCGGATCTGATCCCGCTCCATGGAATCGATGGCCTCAAGCATGTACTGCTTCAAAAGGCCCATAATGGTGCTTACCTCGTCCTGGGGACGCTTCCAGTTCTCTGTGGAAAAGGCGTACACCGTCAGGTATTCCACACCCAGATCCTTGCAGTATGTGGCGATCTTGCGGAACACCTCTGCGCCTACCTTATGGCCGGCAGTGCGCGGCAGCCCCCGCTGCTTTGCCCAACGACCGTTGCCGTCCATAATAATAGCGATATGGCGGGGAAGGCGGCTCAAGTCCACCTGCCCCGCCGTATGATCTTTTCGCTTGTTGAACAGGCGCATCAGACCGACATTAGTTCCTTTTCCTTGTTTTCCAGGAGCTTATCCAGCTCCTTGCAGCTGTCGTCGGTCAGCTTCTGCATGTCCTTCTCCACCATCTTCAGCTCGTCCTCGGTGATCTCAGAAGCCTTCTGCTGCTTCTTGAAGTTTTCAATGGCATCGCGGCGGATGTTGCGGATGGCCACCTTGCCGCCCTCGGCATATTTGTGGATCTGCTTGACCAGCTCCTTACGGCGCTCCTCCGTCAGCTGGGGGAAAGCCAGGCGGATGCACTTGCCGTCGTTCTGGGGGTTGATGCCCAGGTCGGACTCCTGAATGGCTTTTTCAATAGAGCGCAGCGCATGGGCATCCCAGGGAGTGATCACCAGCATGCGGGGATCGGGAGAGCCCACGGCAGCGATCTGCTGGATGGGGGTAGGCGTGCCGTAATAGTCCACATTGATGCGGTTAAGCACGGCGGCGTTGGCCCGTCCGGCGCGAACAGCGGCGAAATCACTGGCCACGGACTCGATGCTCTTCTTCATTTTCTCTTCGTAAACCTTGTATTCGTCTTTCAGCATGGGATGATCATCCTTTCTTCCACATGATTACCCGGGAAAACACCCGGATCTGTCATATTTATTCCTTCACAATGGTTCCGATCTGCTCCCCCCGGATCACCCGCACGATGTTATAGGGATCCTTCAGTGCAAAGACCAGAACGGGGATGTGGTTGTCCATGGACAGGCTGGTAGCCGTGGAGTCCATGACCGCCAGGTGCTTGGCCAGTACGTCGTCGTAGGTGATGGAGTCAAACTTCACGGCGTTCTCATTCTTGGCCGGATCGCTGTCATACACACCGTCGATGTTCTTAGCCAGCAGGATCACGTCGGCGTTGATCTCCGCCGCCCGAAGTACAGCCGCTGTATCCGTGGAGAAAAACGGGCTGCCGATGCCGCAGCCGAAGATGACCACGCGTCCTTTCTCCAAATGGCGGATGGCGCGGGCCCGGATATAGGGCTCCGCCACCTCGCGGATCTCCAGCGCTGTCTGGATGCGGACGTCCACACCCTTCTGCTCCAGCACGTCGGCCATGGCCATGCAGTTCATGGCGGTGGCCAACATGCCCATATGGTCGGCCCGGGTACGCTCGATATATCCCTCGCCGTTTTTGACACCGCGCCAGAAGTTACCGCCACCGATGACGATACCCACCTGGACGCCCATGGCCACACACTCTTTGATGACGTCAGCCACCCGACCCATGACATTGAAGTCCAGGCCAAAGTGCTTCTCCCCGGCCAATGCCTCGCCGCTGATCTTCAGCAATACACGCTTATACTTGGGTTCCTGCATAATATGCCTCCCCTTTCCATATTCCATTGTATTTTACCTTATTTTTCTTCTTTTGCATAGAGGGTAATCCAACTTTTTTCACTTTATTTTGTCCGGCAAAAACTTGGCACCCACCAAATCTTGTATTTCCGCCGGTTTGGTGTATAATGTGGCCATATCGGATACGGAGGTATTGTGATGGAGTTGCGCCAGGTTGTCGGAAACACTTGGGTGGCGGAGGCCTCCACCGCGTTGATCGGGATCTATCGGATCAACCGGCGGGACGTCATTCTGCTGGATACCGGTATTGCCCGCCGGGACCGGGACGGTCTGACGGCCCTGCTGGAAGAGCACGGCATGGTGCCCCGGGGCATCATCTGCTCCCACGCCCACTACGACCACACCGGAAATGCCGCCTTTCTCCGCAGACGCTATGGCGCGCTGATCGCGGCCCAGCTCATTGAGGCGGGGATCGGCGCCTCGCCCGAGAGCTATCGGGCCAACTATATCCCGCTGACCTACGCCCAATGTTACACCTATTTTGCCGAGGACTGTTTCCCCACAGATGTGATCATACAGCCGCGCGACAGCAGTATCAACTTCTGCGGCGCCGATTTTCGCATCCTCCAGCTACCAGGACACGCCGCCGGTCAGATCGGCGTCATCACGCCGGACAATGTGGCGTATCTCGCCGACAGTCTGATGGGACCGGATATCATGGCATTGGCAAAGCTCCCCACCGCGATGTACGTGGCTCGGGATCTGATGACGAAAGCCTCTCTGCGGGATCTGCGCTGCGAGGCCTACATTCTGGCCCACAAGGACGTTCTCTTTGATCTCGAAGAGATCATCGAGAGGAATATCACATTTACGCAGGAACGGGCACGCTGCGTTCTGGACTGCCTGGAAAACGGCATGACCCTTTCACAATGGCTGATGGTTTTCAGCAAACACGTAGGCTTCCGCACCCAGGACGAGTTCAAGCTGAGCATCATCCACCGCAACTTCACCAATTTTGTCGCTTACCTCCAGGATGCCGGTCATGTCTCCGTCTGGCGGGATTCCTGTGAGAAACGATATACCCGGACATGAGGGAAACGAAATGGAACTCATCTACTCCGATCGTCGGATTGTCGTGGCGGTCAAGCCCTCCGGGGTCCTGAGTACCGATACAGAGGGCGGCATGCCTTCGCTTTTGCGGCAGCAGCTGCAGAGTGAATGTATCCGTACCGTCCACCGTCTGGACGCCCAGGTATCCGGTCTGATGGTCTTTGCCCGCAGTGCCAGGGCCGCCTCCCTGCTCAGTCAGCAGATCCGCCAGGGGGAATTTCATAAGGAATATCTGGCCGTAGTACACGGCTGCCCTCCCGCTGACGGAACACTTACCGATCTGCTGGGTCGTGACCGGAAACGCCGTATGACCTACGTGGCCCGTGAAGCCGGCAAGGATATACGGCAGGCAGAGCTCTCCTATCAAGTGTTGGATCGGTGTAAAGGTTATTCCCTTGTCAGAGTAGAATTGACGACTGGCCGCACGCATCAGATCCGAGTGCAATTTGCCAGTCGGGGCTGGCCGTTGGCCGGAGACCGGAAATACGGCGATGGCGATGATGCTTTTCCCATTGGCCTGTGGTCCTGGAGGCTGCGGTTCCGCCACCCCGAGAGCGGCGAGCCCATGGATTTCTCCCTTCTGCCGCAGCCGTCAGAACCCTGGTCCCGATTTACAGACGCTCTTACTTCCCTAAGGCTCCATAAATAGCGAAACGGCCTCCGCAGTATAGCGGAGGCCGTTTGTTTAGTTTTTGCCGTGCTCCAGCAGCAGGGCACGAAGTCCTCTCTTCGCTGCGGACAATCCCTCTTCTGCGCTCTTCTTCAGGCCCTCACGCACATCGCCGGCCAGCAGACGCAGGCCCTCCAGAATAGCAGATTTTGTCTCCTCCTCCGCGCCGGCATACTCACGGATCAGTGCGGCGCCCCCTGCCAGACCGCCGGGAAGCTCTTCCAGAGAGGTGATTTTTCCGCCCTTCGTCACAAGGTCAAAGAGCGCCTCTACAAAGGTCTCCCGCTCCCCCGGTGACATGGACGCCAGCCACTCCCGCAATACGCCGTCGGACATTCTTCCTACCAACGTCCGGTGTTCCTGCTGAACGAAATGATTGCCCACCACGTTCCAGGAGAGAGGCTCGTGCTGCATCACGGCATAATTGCTGCTGTCGATAATCTCATAGTCGTCGGGGTGCTCCAGCAGAACGCCGATGATGGAGGACTCCGGGATCAGCGTGTGCAGTCTGTCCGCCACCCGGTGATAGCCTTCCGTCTCCATCAGTGCCTGGCTGAAGCCGGGCCCGTCATTGTTATAGGCGGCTTCCAGACGATCCTGTAGCGGCGTTGGGAGATGTGCTGCGGCCCAGGCCGCCAGATTGCCGCCCTTGGAGTGGCCGCCGATCCGGAGTTTGCGGTCGGGACACGCCGCCGCAATCGCTTCAGCATAGACAACCGCCCGTTCCTGAGAGGGGACGGTAGCCAGGAAGCTCATGTTGAAATCCTCTTTCCAGCCCACCAGAGAGCGGTCCGTACCCATAAACGCGATGAATACGGTTTCATCGGGCAGCAGAAACGACACCGCGTCAAACTGCATTTCCAACTCCTCGCTGTGAACACTTTCAAAGCCAAACATCCGAACATCGGCAAAGCGGCGGCTGGCAGCCATTTGCTTCATGATCGGAATATACCCGTGGGTGGACAGGCCGCGCTGCTCATCCTCCTCCGTCAGCTGTTCGCAGATGTCCTGCAGCAGCACGCCATCCGATGGCAGTTTGCTCCGCAGCTTTGCCACCCGGCCGAAATTGATATACGATACCACACACAGCAGCAGGTTGTCCACCTCATTGAAGGGATCCTGCTCAAGCAAAAGGTCTCCCCGCCAGCGCAGGTAGTCTACCAGGTTTGTGCTTTTGTCACTCATGCTATCACCTCTTTGCGGCAGATATTGTATCACAGGCGGTGCAAAAATCGCAAGGGAAACGTGTCCATAGAATCAACGCAAAAAGAAAGCGGGCATCTCTGCCCGCTTTTCTCTTCTTGGATCAGCCCGGAGGCCACGTCATATCACGACCGGAAAGCACGTGAAAATGGAGATGATGGACGCTCTGACCGGCTTGCTCACCGATATTGGAGACCACACGGTAGCTCTCCAGCCCCAACTCTGCAGCCACCTTGGCAATGACCTCAAAGATGTGGGCCACCACACCGCTGTTGGCTTCATTCACCTCCGCCACAGAACCGATGTGGGACTTGGGAATCACCAGAAAATGCGTGGGGGCCTGGGGCGCGATGTCGCTAAACGCATAGCAGAGTTCATCCTCGTAAACCTTGCTGCTGGGGATCTCCCCGGCCGCAATGGCACAGAACAGGCAGTCATTCTTCATGGCAGTTTCTCCTTTCATCAGATGAATTGATTGATCTTGGGGTCGTACCGATAGTCGATGGATACCAGTTTTTCCGTTAAGTTATTTTCCTTTACATCTTCTGCAATACAAAGTTCTTCCAGATTGCAATACTCATCGCGCAGCTTGGTGTTGACAACGCTGAGCAGCATCACGGGATCGTTGGGAAGCATCAGCCGATCCTCTCGGAGACGAACTTCTCCACAGCAGAGAGTGCCTCGTCCGCCTTGGACACGTCGCTACCGCCGCCCATGGCACTGTCCGGCTTGCCGCCGCCCTTGCCGCCTACGATGGGTGCGATCGCCTTGATCATGTCGCCGGCGCGGATCCCCGCGGCCACGGCGTCTTTGCCGCAGACAGCCTGGAGAGTAATCTTAGAGCCGTTGATCAGGGCAATAAGGGCCACCACAGTGCTGTCCTTATCCCGCAGCACATCGCCCAACTGGCGCAGACTGTTGGCATCACCCTGGGTAAGCTTGGCGGTGACCACCTTCACGCTGCCCACGATCCTGGCGCTGCGGAGCATCTCGTCGGCGCCGCCGGCGCTCTCCCTGGCCTTGTACTGATCGATGACGCGCTTGGCTTCCTTCAGTTCCTCTGCCAGCTGCTCCACCCGGTGCTCCAGGTCAGCGGGATTGGCATGCAGAGCGGCAGCCGTGCGATGAATGGTCTCCTCAGCACGGTCCAGCTGAGCCAGCACGGCGGGGCCGGTAACGGCCTCGATCCGGCGTACGCCGGAGGCAACGGACGCCTCGCTGACAATGCGGAACAGGCCTACCTCGGCGGTATTGCCCACGTGAGTACCGCCGCAAAGCTCCATGGAGGCGCAGCCATTCTCACCCATGCTCACCACACGGACGGTGCTGCCGTATTTCTCGCCGAAGAGGGCGGTGGCGCCCTTCTTTTTGGCTTCCTCGATGGGAAGCTCCTCCGTGTTGACAGAGAAGCCGTGAAGCACATCGGCGTTCACCAGATGCTCCACGTTGAGCTTCTCCTCCGGTGTCACAGCAGAGAAGTGGGTGAAGTCAAAGCGCAGGCGATCCGGCTCCACCAGAGAACCGGCCTGGTGCACGTGATCGCCCAGAACGGACTTCAGTGCCGACTGGAGCAGATGGGTGGCGCTGTGGGCGCGGCGGATAGCCGCGCGGCGCTCTGTATCCAGGAATACCTGCACGGTATCGCCCACCTTCAGCTCGCCGCTATGCAGCGTTCCCTCATGGAGGTACTTGCCGCCCTTGTTTTTCTGGACGTCCTCGACCGTAAAGGTAGGGGCCTCCTCCCGTCCGGTCTTCACAACAATGCGGCCGTGATCACCCACCTGGCCGCCCATTTCGGCGTACAGGGTGGTCTTGTCCAGAACGACAGTGGCCTGCATTCCAGCCACGATCTCCTCCCGCAGCTCGCCATCTGCCACGATGGCCAGCACCTTTGCCTCAGTGACATCGTGATCGTAGCCCAGGAACTGCGTGGCGGGGATTTCCTTGCCCAGGTTCACGTCATCCCAACCCAGATCGCCCAGGGCCTTTCGAGCCTCGCGGGCACGCTCCTTCTGCTCCTGCATCAGAGTACGGAATCCCTCCTCGTCCACGGTAAGGCCCTCATCAGCAGCCATCTCTATGGTCAGATCGATGGGGAATCCGAAGGTGTCGTACAGTTTAAAGGCGTCAGCGCCGGAGAAGACCGTCTCGCCCTTGGCCTTATGGTCGGCCAGCATCTCGCCGAAGATCTTCATACCGCCGTCGATGGTGCGGGCGAAGTTTTCCTCCTCGGTGTGGATAACCTTGGTGATATAAGCCTGCTTCTCCCGCAGATCGGGGTACTGGCACTCGTTCTCATGGATGACGGTGTCCACCACCTCGTAGAGGAACGGCTCGTTGACACCCAGCAGCTTGCCGTGGCGGGCGGCCCGGCGCAGCAGACGGCGCAGCACATAGCCGCGGCCCTCGTTGGAGGGCAGGATGCCGTCGAAAATCATGAAGGTGGCGCTGCGAATATGATCGGTGATGACACGGAGGCTCACGTCACGTTTGTCACTCTCACCGTAGTGGGCGCCCGTCAGCTCGCTGACCCTGTGGGTGATATTCATCACCGTGTCCACATCGAAGAGACTTTCCACGTTCTGGCACACGCAGGCCAGGCGCTCCAGACCCATGCCGGTGTCGATATTCTTCTGCTTCAGCTCCGTGTAATGGTTCTGGCCGTCATTGTCGAACTGGCTGAATACGTTGTTCCAGATCTCGATATAGCGGTCGCAGTCGCAGCCCACCGTGCAGGTGGGCTTGCCGCATCCGTACTCCGGGCCGCGGTCATAGTAAATCTCCGAGCAGGGACCGCACGGACCGGCGCCGTGCTCCCAGAAGTTGTCCTCCTTGCCAAAGCGGAAGATCTTCTCCTTGGGGATGCCGATCTCATGATTCCAGATGTCAAAGGCCTCATCGTCATCCAGATAGACAGAAGGATACAGACGATCGGCCTCCAGACCTACCCATTCCGGACTGGTGAGAAACTCCCAGGACCAGGCAATGGCCTCGTGCTTGAAGTAGTCGCCGAAGGAGAAGTTTCCCAGCATCTCAAAATAGGTGCCGTGGCGGGCGGTTTTTCCCACGTTGTCGATATCGCCGGTGCGGATACACTTCTGGCAGGTGCAGACACGGCGGCGGGGCGGCTCCTCCTCCCCCCTGAACCAGGGCTTCATGGGGGTCATGCCGGCGTTGATCAGCAGGATGGATTTGTCGTTCTGGGGCACCAGGGAAAAGCTGGGCAGGCGCAGATGGCCTTTCGTCTCGAAGAACTTCAGGAACATCTCCCGCAGCTCGTTCAGGCCATAGTAGGGATGGGACATAGTGGTTATACTCCTTTATCTGAATTTTTCTGATTGCAAAATAATAAGGCCCACGCCACCATATAGGGGCGAAGGCCAGCTTCACGGTACCACCCTAATTGACGGCTTGCGCCGTCCTCTCGGATCATCCGCTAACGGGGATGGGGCGTGCGGCTCGTCGCCGCCGGCTCAGAAGGGGCTGATCACGTTGCTGACACCGGCGGGCTCACATCCTCCCCACCTTGCTGAAGGCCGCTTTACGCATCTCGTCTTCGTCTTTGCCTGTTTAACATGGCCTATTTTACCACATTTTTGACGCTTGTCAACAATCTCCTTCCCCTACATGCGCTGTTATTCTCCGTTTTTTCTGTTGAAAAACGGAAATATTCTGATATACTTGACAAGGAATTTTGACTTTTGTGCAGAGGAACCGCCCATGGACATATTGAGTCGTCAAAAGCATATTGATATCTACCGCCACCTGGCCTTTGCCTCTGTGGGCGGATTTTTTGCCGGCTATGCCGTTCTCTGCCGGATGGGTGTGCTGGCCAATGCCCAGACCATGAACCTGGTGGAACTGGTGCTCAACGCCCTGACAGGCCACGGTGCCAATGTGCTCTGGCATCTGGGATCTTTCGTCGTTTACGTGGCCGGAACGATGCTGACGGTACTGCTTCCCCACTTCTTTCATTGTGATGTACACCGCCTCTGTCCCCTTATCTCCGGACTTATGGCGATCCTGCTGGCCTGCCTCCCCGAGGACATGAACGCCATCGTCTCCCTGTATCCCATCTTCTTTGCCATGAGCTTTCAGTGGAGCGCATTCACCGGCGCCGATGGCTTTTACAGCTCCACCATTTTCTCCACCAACAACACCAAGCAAACCTCCCTGGCCTTGGCAGAATATCTGTGTGACGGTGACCGCACCCATCTCCGCAAGGTCCGATTCTATTTTTTCACGCTGGTCTGCTTCCATATTGGCGTCACCATCGCATTTTTTGCCACGAAATACTTTGGCATCCCCGCTTCCCTACTGGTGATGCCTCAGTTGATTTGGTGCTACGTTCTGGTAACCTGCGAAGAGCGCTCACCCGTCCTCGCCATTGCGTAAAACAAAATCTGCATATAAAGAACGCCCTGCCTGTCGGCAGGGCGTTCTGTTTTTCCCGGGAAATCAATCCTTCCCGCTCAGATCCACCGCGTGGCGGACAAAACTCATGGGCGGCACAGGGCGTGGCAGCTTCATGCGGAACACCATTTGGGGTGTACGGGGCTCCCGCAGCGGCAGGCCATCCGCATCCTCCATCAGGGGTGCCGCCATGGTAAAGGGCTTGGTATCTGGTCCGACCACCTCCACCGTGTCCCCGGAGGCAAATTTGTTACGCAGGGACAGCGTAGCGTTGCCGTCGGCGTCACAATCCGTCACCACAGCGCAGATTTGCCAGTCCCGGATATAGCGGGAGTTCTGGTAGTACTGGCCGGGCTGTCCGTAATAGAATCCGGTGGAGTAATGGCGGTGGCTGACATGCTCCACCTCATCCCGCCAGACGGGATCCACCGGCCGGCCGGCGGCCACATCGTCGATCACATGGCGGTAGGCGCCGGTGACGATGGCGGCGTAATAAGCGGATTTGGCCCTACCCTCAATCTTCAGGCAGTCAACCTCGGCATCCATCAGATCGTCGATGTGGTCAATCATGCACATATCCCGGGAGTTCATGATATAGGTGCCCTTCTTGTCCTCAAAGACGGGGAAATACTCCCCCGGCCGCTTCTCCTCCATCAGGGCGTACTGATAGCGGCACGGCTGGGCACACTCACCCCGGTTGCTGTCCCGCCCGGTCATATAGTTGGACAGAAGACAGCGACCGGAATAGGACACGCACATGGCGCCGTGGCAAAAGGTTTCGATCTCCAGCTCTCGGGGAACCCGGCTGCGGATCTCCCGGATCTCCTCCAGGCTCAGCTCCCTGGCCAGCACCACCCGTCTGGCGCCCAACTCATACCACGCTGTTGCGCAGGTGTAGTTGGCGATGGACTGCTGGGTGGAGATGTGGCGCTCACAGTGAGGCGCATACTTCCCGGCTAGGGTAAATGCGCCCAGATCAGCCAAAATCAGCGCATCTACTCCGGCGTCGTCCAGACGCTCCAGATGGGCCGGCAGCTGATCCACCTCTCCGCTGCGGGGCATGGTGTTGACGGTGGCATGGACCCGGACGCCGTGTTCATGAGCAAAACGCACCGCTTTTGGCAGCTCCTCATCGGAGAAATTGCCGGCAAAAGAGCGCATGCCAAATGCGGTGCCCGCAAGGTACACCGCATCAGCCCCGTATAAAACGGCCATTTTCAGTTTTTCCATATCGCCCGCCGGGGCGAGCAGTTCAGGCTTCTTTCTCATGGTGAGATCAGCTCTCTTCAATGGGATGTTCCGCAACGAACTCGTTGAAGTCGCTGTCGTTGCTGAAGAAATACGTCTCTCCCTGATAGGCATACCAGAACCAATAGTCGGTGGAATTGGGGTGGATCGCCGCCTGCAGGGCCTTGAGACTGGGATTGCAGATGGGACCTGCCGGCAGACCGTCGCACATATAGGTGTTGTAGGGGCTGTCGATCTGCAGGTCCTGATCAGTGACGATCAGGGAGCTGGTGCCCTTGATATAGTTGATGGTAGCGTCGATCTGCAGCTTCCAGCCGGCACCCAGCCGGTTATAGATGACGGAGGAAAAATCGCTGAAATCATCGGTACTGCCGGATTCCTTCTCGATCAGAGAGGCCACAATGATCAAATCGTGGAGAGAACGGCCGGAGGAAGCAATCTCCTCGTTAAGGTCAGCAGTGCGGGCTTTGAAGTTGTTCAGCATGCGTCCCAGGGTCGCCTCCGGCGCATCCCAAACATAGAAGTCATAGGTATCCGGGAATAGATAGCCCTCCAGACGGGCCACGTCACCCTTGGGGATCCCGTTCAGGAAGTCATAGTCCTTGAATTCGTAGTTGGCGGCGGTATCCTCCAGTTCCTCACGGCTGGCGACAACCTTGTTTTCCACCAGCAGGTCGATGACGCCTTTTACCGTCGTACCCTCGGGAATGGTGACACGGACCACGTCGCGGACACCGTAATCGTGCATGGCCTGGATGAGGCAGCGGTAATCCATTTCGGAGTTGAGCTCATAGGTGCCGGGATCGATCATATCCTTTGCGTGGAAGAACTTTCCCATCAGGCAGAAGAAACCCTTATACTTGATGAGGCCGCCGTCCTTCAGCTTCTGAGCGATATCCTTGACGGATTCCCCCTCCTCCACGGTGATCACCAGCGAGGCGGGCTCCTTGTCCAGCGAGCACATGTCGTTGGCCAGCAGCCAGCCCACACAGGCCAGCAGTGCGGAGATGATCACCACACAGAGGAAATACAGGCCAAAGGGGAATTTCTTTTTCTTCCGTCTCCGGGGGGCCTGCTGTTCGCTCTGCTGCGCCTCCCGCACCTTTCTTGCGTCCCAGCTGGTGGTGTTAGACTTTTTCTGATTGGGCATCGTCGTATTCCTTTCTCTTGTGCGTTTTCCGGTCACGGGACAGGTACCCTCTCCCCCCTGCAGCGCATACAATACTACAGAACTTATACAAGCGAGGTGAAAAACATGTTCTACAACAACTCCAACAGCTGGCTGATCATCATCGTGCTGATCATTCTGCTGGGCGGCTGGGGCTGCGGCAGCAATAGCTGCGGCTGCGGCAACAACGGGTGCGGCTGTGACAACGGCTGCGGCTGCGATAATGGCTGCGGCTGCTGAATATAGCGGGTGGGGGCGCTTTGCGTCCCCGCCCCTTTTCTCTCAGAGGACAAGCAAATCGGCGACCTTATCCATGACCTCGGCATGAATATCCTCAACGGAGCGCAGTGCGCTGCCGGAGGTGCAGTCGATCCTGGTCCAGCCGCAGTAGTCCACCACGAAGGCCGCATTCTCCCGGCAGTGGCGCAGATAGGCATCGTCCTGTTCGTGGATATCTGCCTTCGTATGCGTCTCCTGCTCCCGGCGGCGCATCATCTGCTCGGTCAGATCCGTTGGGATGTCCAGGTACAGGACGCGGGTAGGTGCCGGCAGTCCCAGCATGCGGTATTCAAAATCAAAGAGCCAGTTCAGGAATGCCTTTCGCTCCCCTTCCGGCAGCTTCACTGTCTGGTGAACGGCGTTGGAGGTGGTGTAGCGGTCGGCGATCAGCAGACCACCGGACTCATAAAATGCGCCCCAGTCCTGCTTATAGGAGGCGTAGCGGTCCACGGCGTAAAAGGTGGCGGCTGCATAGGCATTCACGTCGTCCGGCCTGCTGCCGAAGGCACCGCCCAGATAGAGGCGGATCAGCGCGGAGGATTCCTCCTTATACCGGGGAAACGTCAGCTTTTTATAAGGGATTTGCCGTCGGTCCAGCTCCTGGCAGAGCAGCTCCGTCTGGGTGGCTTTTCCGGACCCATCGGTCCCCTCGAAAACGATCAACTTGCCGCTCAACGCGCTCCCTCCCGTGGTTTTACTTCATATTTTATTATAGTAACACACAATTCGGCATTTGTCTATTAAGATTTGCGAAAGCACGCTTCCTCTTACCACTCGGAGGGCGGGGATCTCAATATCCCCGCCCCCTGGTGCTGATCTCACTCCAGAGGATCGGCCCCACATCTCCTGTCTCCTCAAACCCCAGTTGACGCTGCAGCGCCTTTACCGCCACCTCTGTAGCCTCATCAAACTCCCCCGTTATCTGGACCATGGGAATGGACGGATCCGTCTGGGCGATCCGCTGCAGGTTGCTCTGGAGGCGGGAAACAAAAGGATCGGCGTCACCTCGCACCAGGAAGCGTCCCGGATAGATCTCACCGATATACGTCTGATAATCCGGCGACAGATCCGCCACCGTCTCCCGATAGACACGCTGCAGCTCGTTCCAGGTGTTGCGCCCCACGATGCCATCCACCTGCAGACCGTACTTGTTTTGGAATGTCAGCACGGCGTCATAGGTCTCCTGACCGAACTCCCCAGTGATGGCTATGGGGGGCAAATCTGGATAGAAATACCCCAGAAACGCCAGATAGTACTGCACGATCCGAACGGCAATCCCGGTGTCTCCATAGCGCAGCAGATTGGGGTAGACCCGTTGGGCCTCGCTGAAGGTGATTCCCTCGCTGCTCAGTTCCGACAGCCGCTTGACGCCGCTGTAGATCTCCTTGATCTTATACCAGGTGGCCCGGCCCACAATGCCATCCACTGTTAGGTTGAATATGTCCTGAAACCGAATCACTGCCTGCTCTGTTGGCACGTCAAACACCCCGGTAACCGCCGGGATAACGGGGATCGCGGGGAAGTTTCTGCCGATGCGGTTCAGCTCAATCTGGATCTGGCGGACTTCCTCCCCGAAAGAGCCCCTCTGCAGCAATATGCCGGGATAGGACGGCACATTGTTCCCCACCGGGGCGTTGTTGACGATGCCGATGTCCTGGCCGTAGTAGTACTGCAGGATCTCATATGGCGTCAGGCCCTGTTGGGCCAGCGATACAGTGCCCCACTGGGACAGTCCCTGGCACTGTGTCTGGACGCCGTCGCAGAACTGGGCAAATAGCGGCTCCACGCGGCCCTGACGTACGATATAGTTGTTGAAGATCTCGTCCACGATGATGCCGATATTCTCAAATACTGCGCCGCCGGGCGTATAGGCCTGGTCGTAGCGTGTGGTATTGGTGATGTCAAAATCGTAGCCGCGACTGGGGTAATACTCCGTGTATACCCGGTTCAGGGCATAGGAGATCTGGGCCAGGATATTGGCACGGATGGCATTCTCCGGCCAGGTAGGATAAATCTCGCTGGAGGCGACGTTTCGTATGTAGTCGGCGAAGGGAACGGTGATAGTCTCCGCCGGTTGATCCGGCGGTCCCAGGTGGACCACGATGTTCTGCGGGATCACGGGATATGCCATTATCCGTTCCCCCCTATCTTGCCAGGGGCACCAGCGCCACGGGCAAAATGGTCTCGATGCCGTCGTAGAGTTCCACGGTGGCGTTGATCAGCGGTACAAAGCCCGGATGATAGACAGACACCTGATATACGGTGCCGCTGTCCTCCGCCGTGGCCTCCTGGCGGGAGTAATCCGACGGGAGGGTGGGCAGGATCATGCGCTCCACAATACCGGAGTTGTTGGTGTTGTTTTTATACAGCACCCGCGTCACCCCGTTGAAGTTCCTTGTCACCTCCACCAGCGCTCCCGGCACGGGAAAGCTCCCCCTGGCGGTGGAAGCCTGTACCCGAAGGCTCCCTCGTCCCGGGTGGGCTCTTTGAAACAGCTCGTAGGCGCTCTCGCTGTGCGGCTGTGGCTGACTGTACATGGGTGTGTTCATCATACGCTCTCCTCTCCTTCTGCGTTTATCCATTCTATGCCCGATGACTGCCGGGGCGTGACGCGTCCGATACTTCTTGACACATTCCGGGAATTCTGCTATCCTCTAATGGATTTATCAGAGACGGGAGGCGATGATATGGATTGGTCCGCGCTGTTCTTTCTCAACAGCATACTGTTCGGTGTCGGGCTTGCCATGGACGCCTTTTCTGTCTCCCTGGCAAATGGTCTCCGTTCGCCGGACATGTCCCGAGGCAAGACCGTACAGATTGCCGGAACCTTCTGCCTTTTCCAGATCCTGATGCCTCTGGCAGGCTGGATCTGCGTCCACACCATCGCCACCATGTTCCGCGCCGCACAGAAATACATCCCCTGGATCGCCCTGATCCTCTTGGTGATCATCGGTGGAAACATGATCCGTGAGGGTCTTCAACACCGGGATGAGGATCGCGCTGCCCCGGCCGTGGGACTCTCCGCCCTGCTGCTGCAGGGAGTGGCCACTTCTATTGACGCTCTGTCCGTGGGATTCACCATCGCCGACTATGATTTCGTTTTTGCCCTGGTGGAGTCCCTGATCATCGGCATCGTGACGTTTGCCATCTGCATGGGCGGTCTGCACCTTGGCAAGCGGTTTGGCACCATCCTGTCGGGAAAAGCTTCCATCCTCGGAGGACTCATTCTGATCGGCATCGGTCTGGAGATCCTGCTGAAGAGTCTGCTGTCATGAATCGCATGAAAAGGCCCCGGGAGAAACTCCCGGGGCCTTTTCATGTTTTATGTCAAGTATAAATCGCATCGCTTGGCAATGCCCTCTGCGGCAAAATACAGTTCCTCCAGCGGGATCCATCGGCTGCGGAATTCCTCTGCCTTCGCCGCTCCATTCCTGGCGCGGATCCGGTCCATCTGCGTGGTTGGGTCCACATCGAGAAATACGCGAAGGTCATATTCATCCCAGAGGCTCGGATGGCAGGAATAGCTCCCCTCCACGATAATGACAGGTGTCAGCGGGATGTCCTGTGCAGGGCCGATCTGCTGCGACTGGCAGTCATACGGCCGCACGAAAGCGCGCTCGCCGTCGCGAAGCGGACGCAGGACTTCCGCCAAAAGTCGCTCATGATCCACGTTTTCACCGGGGGTCGCCAGCCGTTCCGCCGTCCGCTGAAACGGCTGCGGGAAGTAATCGTCCATATGTATCACCGAACAGCCCGTCTCACGGGACAGAGCCGCCGCCAGCGTGGTTTTTCCGGCGCCGCAGCGGCCGTCAATGGCCACGATCAGCGGCCACCGACCGGCATTGAGGTGCCGGATCTTCTTCAGTACTATCTGCGCCTTTTCCGCAATGGATAATGGGTTGTTTCCCGTGTCTCCGGGATTCGTCTCCACTTTCTCAGGCCGGCTGTAGGTCCCCTCCTGCAATGTCAGCCGATAAATGCAGCAGTTTTCCAGGGGCATTTTCCAGCCCGTCACCCAATCGTCCATCAGATGGCCCAGCAGGACTCGCAGCGCCACACCATGGGCCACCACCAGGACGGTACCGCCCGGGTCCGCTGCGCGCAGCCGCTCCAGAAAACGAGCCGTACGCTCCTTCAGACGGGGAATGGTTTCCATCCCCTCCGGGGCGGGGTAATGCTCCGGATCCCCGAAAAACGTGAACATCTCTGCAGGCAGATCGGCAAAAGACACGCCCTCATAGGGGCCAAAGCCCATCTCCATGATATCCGGATCGGTGGCGATGGCATCCATATCGGTGCCGGAAACGATGTGCGCCGTCTCAAGGGCGCGGCAGAGCGGACTGCTGATCACAGCGTCAAACCGAACACCCAGGGCAGCCAGCCTTTCACCTGCTCTGACAGCCTGTCGGCGGCCCATGTCGTTCAGCGGGCAGTCCTGCTGACCCTGCATCCGCTCCGTTCTGTTCCATTCTGTCTCGCCGTGCCGCATCAGGTAAATCGTTGTCATGTGTTTCTCCCAGCTCCGCCGTATTTGTCAGCGGATAAAGTTCGTGGCGATCCGCCGCTCCTCCTGTTTCGGAAGCGGGATCCCAACCGCCTCACCGGCAGCCTTCAGCTTCAGCAGCCAGGCCATATTCCGGCCCAGTACCCGCATGATCTGCAGTCCTTCCTCATCCCGGAGTATCTCCTCCGGTGTGTTGCCGTGGACCATGTTCCAATAGCGTGACGGCACCACCGGCATCTGGCAGTAGAGGAAGTATTTGTTCATCTGATCCAGTGCGGACGTGGTTCCGGCCCGTCTGGCAGACACCACAGCGGTTGCCGGCTTAAAGGCAAACGGGCTCATCTCACCGCGGGTAGTGGAATAGAACGCCCTGTCCATAAAGCTCATCATTGCGCCGTTCATGCCGGAAAAATAGACAGGAGATCCGAAGATAAAGCCGTCATATTCCCCCGCCAGCGCGGTGAAATGATTCACAACATCATCCTTGACGCACCGTGCCAGCTTCTCGCAGGCACCGCAGCCGGTACAGCCCGCGATCTCTCCTCTTCCGATCCAGAAATGATCTGCAGTCACGCCCTCTTCCCGAAGCGCTTTCCCCACTTCACAAAGGGCTGTAAAGGTACATCCCTTTTCATTTGGACTGCCGTTGATCAGCAGCACTTTCATATCCGTTTTCCCTCAATTCTCCATCATCAGCTGGATGATCTCTTTGTCGGTCTGCTGCATGCCGAACCGGGCCAGACGGCCCACACTGGCGATGGTGTTCTCGACGCCGCACTTGACGATGCCGTCGCCGCCGAAGAACTGGTTGCCATCCTCATACATGGCGATACCCAGGAGGCCGGCGTCCACCGCCGAGGCGATTTTGGCGGCGCAGCTGGCCTTGGCGCCGTCGCAGATGATGCCCGAGTCCACGGCCACCGCGTTCACCACCGTGTGGGCGATCATGTCCACACGTCCACCCTTCAGATAAGCCACACCCGCACCCGCGCCGCACCCGGCGCTGACGGCGCCGCAGTAGGCGCTGAGGCGGCCGATGCCGGTCTTCAGATGGGTGGTGACCAAATTGGACACGCACAGGGCCCTCAGCAGCTCCTCATGGCTCTTGCCCATCTCCCGGGCGTAAATGATAACGGGGACGCTGGTGGTGATGCCCTGGTTGCCGCTGCCGGAGTTGATGACCACCGGCATCTCGCAGCCGTTCATCCGGGCGTCGCTTCCGGCGGCGGCATAGGCACGCATCTTGTAGTTGATGTCGTTTTCCCGGCCGCGCAGCACCGTCTTGCCGATGTTGGCGCCGTAGCTGTGGCGCATGCCCTCCTCGGCAATGGCCATATTGTATTCGATCTGGCGCTCCAGCACCTCCCGCACGTCCTCCACATCTACGCTGTCGGCGAAGTCCACAATGCCCTCAATGGTGAGACAGGAGCGGTCTGTCAGGCCCTCATCCAACTGCTCGGTGATCGCCCGCTCCAACAGGGCTTCACCGTTGCGTTTGACGGAAACCACGTTGGTGTGGTAGTCCACGATGCGGACGAAGGCCGAGTCATTTCCGTGGTAAGCGGTTATCATGATATCAAAGATGTGGCCCGTATCGGCGTGCTTCACCTCAATGGGGGTCCTCTCCAGAAACGCCGACATGGCGGCGATCTCCTGCTCCGTGACATGAGACAGCACCTCCAGCTCCGCATCGGCGTCACCGGCCACGGTGCCGGCCGCCGCGGCGGCGGGAATGCCCCGCAATCCGCCGGTATGGGGGACCACCACGCTCTTGACGTTCTTGATGATGTTGCCGCTGACCTCCACCAGAAGCCGCTCCGGCATGGTGCCCAGAACAGCGCGGGCCTTGGCGGCGGCATAGGCGATGGCGATGGGCTCAGTGCAGCCCATGGCGGGCTTCAGCTCCTCGTTCAGGATCTGTATGTACTGCTGATAGCGGGCATCCTGCTTGTTCATATCGTTTCCTCCCTATTGAACTGTACATCGTCAAGAGCTTTGTTTTGATTGATTATAACATTTTTTTTGCCGGATGGGAATACCTTTCCACCGAGTCCACGAAAGAACACCGCCCGAAAGCGGTGTTCCCCACAAAGTAGGTCTTCATTCCATGATTTCTTTCGTTGCCCACTTCGGCAGCGGATACTGTTCCCAACGCTCCACCGCGGCAATATCCCTGCGACAGGCACTTTCTTTCTCTCCGCAGAGGTAAACCGTCACTCTGCGTTCCCTTCCGTCGGGAAAGGCCGCCCGGAGCGTAAACGAGTTCTCATACACATTCTCCGCATCGCCCCGCAGTATTACGTCCCGGCCCCACAGATCCATCAGCCTGAGACGCACTTTCTGGCCTACCCGCATCGGCGCTTTGGCCCGGTAATTACCGTCCAGGACAATAAATGTAAGCACGTGAAACCCGCAGAACTCAAAGGGATAGATCGTATAGCAAGCCACACGGGAGCGCTCCGGCCGCTCCGGGTCGTAGCAGATCCGTAGGAGCCACCGGCAGTTGCGGTACCAGGCCCAGCCCCGGGCTTCACGTCCCATGCCGGATCGCCGGTCACTCAGGATCTTCACCTCCGGGCAGAAATCCATCTGGCGATCATCTGTCAGCCGGAGCTTTACATGCTGTCCTCTGTGAAACGGCTCCTCCGGCTCGGTACCGGGCCGAAAGGCGACGTCCGGCTTTGAACAGAATGAGAGTGCCTCACCGGCGGCAAAAAACGGCTGGTGGCTTTCCCCGTAAAACCGCTCCATATCCTCCATCAGCCAGACACGTACCACATGCCTGGCTCTGCCGCGGCTTTTGATGTAGGAAACGGCGTTTTTATACATCACCGGGTCCGTTAGCCGCGGCGTCAATCCGTGCTTTTCCAAGTGGAGATAGTCCCACACCTCCAGCACCCGCTCCTGCGGTATCTCGTCCGGCTCCCGCAGCACCGATACCAGATAGTCCTCAAAGATCGAAAATGGGTTCTTGTAGAGCATTGTGCCCAGGATCAGCCACATGCTCCGGTCCACCTGATACATGCCGTCTACCATCAGGCAGAAGTCCCGGACATGCCCAGCCAGAAGGCTGGCACTCTCCCTCTCCTCCTCCATCGACCACAGTTCAGCGCAGGGCCGCAAAAATATCATGGCATCCAGCTCATAAACCGTCAGCATACCCTGCAGATAGGCTGACTCATAGCTTTCCGCCTTCAGAAGCATCCCGTAGACCGGGCTACCCTCCAGGTGTGCCAGCTGCAAAAGAATGTCCTTCATGGTCGCACCTCCCTATTTATATTCTAATTCTAATATAATCGCTCTGCTACTCATCTGCAAGACCGTTTTCAGGCACGATCGCGCGATAGATGCCCTCATCCAGGAGGCTGATCTTCTTATAGGGAAAATTGCGCAGGGCCATGATCTCCTGCCGGCTTCGGGACAAAATGTCCTCAACCGTGTGAATGCCCGCCCGCTTGAGGCAGTTATAGATTCGGCAGCCGATCTTCAGTTTTTCAAGCGGCAGTTCCAGTTCCGCGCCGCCTAACACCTGCATGATCCGCCTCCGCTGCGTGCGGATTTCCTCTTCCAGCTCGTCCCCCGTGCGGGCAAGACGCTCTTGATAATCCGGTATAATTTCCTCCAGCCAGCGGGTAAATCCGTCCGGATCGCTGTTGATCCGCTTCGTCAGTTGGGCCCTCTGCTCCAGCGTCAGGCCACGACACAGCACGTCGGAGACCCGCTTTCTGTACTCCTCCCGCAAGATGCGGATCAGGGTTTTTCTATCCACCAGGTCCGGCAGTGTGACGCCGCATCTTTGCAGCAGGGTTTCATCGATCGTCATCTGTTTTACCATTCTGAATCCTCCGTCTCATCATACCAAAGGTCTTCTTCCGGGAACTCACAGTCAGAGAGTTCCGCTTCTACCCTTTCATCGGAACGGGTCTCCGTCTCCTCAACACCGGCGCCTGTCAGCTTGTAATGCACCCATTTGTCCACCCAGCTGCCGGGCACCACGGGCTGCCAGGACGAGCTGGCCGTATTCTTTTCACTGTCCCTCACGTTGTCAAACAGTGAAATAGCCGCCAAATCTCCCATATGCGTCAGCAGTTCCTCTGCCCGCTGCCGCGTCAGCGGCACAACGTCCCGCCAGGGGTCGGACAGGCTTTGGCGGCTGTGAACCTCGATCCGAACGGCACAGATAGATCGATCTGCCTGGCCAGCTATGGGCGCCGCTTCCGAGGAGAGGATCGCGGTCCGTCTGCCGCCCGTCCGTAATACAGAGAGGCCATGCCCGGCATCCAGCTGGCAGAGTGCGTCCGCCCGCTCCGGCGCTCCCAGGAGTACCGCAGCCCTGCCTGCGTCTCCAGGGGACTGTGAAAGGGCAGTAAAGCTCCAACAGAACCGTTCCAGATCCCGCGCCAGGTTTTCTTTCAGTTCCCTGCTGCGGCCCGTTGTCAGGACCGTCCCCCATCCCAGCCGGTTCCCGCTCTGGAGAAGCTCTGAGATCGCCGGTGCCGGGATCATATCCGCATCGTCCACCAGTACCAGGTGTCCGCTGCCGTTTCGCCCTTCTCGACCGTCTCGGGCCAGAAGCTCCAGCAGCACCACGCCGCCCAACAGTCCGGCGGTATCATCTCCCCATACAGAGGCACCCAGGTCCACCAGCGTAACAGCATCCGGAGGACACAGATCTTCGTCCGTCAGCACGTTTTTCCCCGTACCGAAGAGCCGAAGGAGTTTCGGCGAATTCAGGAATCCCACCAATCGTCCCCTCATCCGGACAAATGGCTCCCGCTCGCCTCGTCCTGTCTCTCGCATCAGAACCGAGATGCGGTCTGCCAGCGCCGGATCCATCTGGCGCAGACGGCGAATTGTCGCCTGCGGATGTGAAGCCAGCAGCTCAATGGTGCCGAAACCGGCCCGTCTCCCAAACAGGACGATGGACGCCTGGGCAAACGCCGAGAAGCTGTTCTCCCAGGTCTGTCCGCCGCGGGTCATTTCTTCGTCATTCTCCGGGCGCAGCATCCGGCACAGACTGCGGATCAAAAGCATCTGCTCTTCCGGATCGCTGCTGCTCCACAGCGACAGGGGCACCGGACTATCTCCATCGCCCAGCCGGATAATGCGGATTCTGTCGCTGTCCTCCGGTGGCACGGCCTGCAGCACCATGTCAACCGCCTCCCCCCCTGGGGAGAGGATGGTCATGCCGCGTCTTTCTCCCAAGGCGTCAAGCACGGTGCGGGAGAGCAGCGTGGTCTTTCCGCTTCCCGGCCGCCCGCTGATATGCCAGCCGTATTCCAGATCCATATCGGAGATGGATATCCCTCCGGAAAATAAGTCCTTCATTTCGCTCATCCTCTCTTACGCCACCGACCCGTCGGGCAGCTCCGCCAGATCATAGGTGATATAATCGTCAACAATTCTAATCACGTGGTCCACCCCGTGCTTCAGCTTGCCGCGGCGCATATAGCGGGCGGGGCACTTGGGCACGTGGGAGTGCCCGTTCCATCGGGTCAGATCCTCCATCCGAATCCCCTTCCGGAGCATGCCGTAGAGCGGCGCGGACATCCGCAGCGCCGTCAGATAATGGCGCTGGCCCGACAGATCCAGATACAGGTTGTTGATCGTTTTGTTCTCGCTATTCACGGCAATCACGCGGATGTTTTTATAGTTTCTATACATAGCAGTACCTCCAGGTCCCTTTCTTGTTTTGTTATTTCTATTATTTTGATTGTCGCCCGGAGGTGCCCTTAGCGGATCAGCTCGCCAGGTTGGCTGCCGGGAAACTCTACGCGGTTCCGGCTCCGCGGTGGATTTTTTGCCGTATGCAGTTTTCAAGGTGCTCTGCCCGAAAACGCAAAAAAGCCGATTTACGAGCCGTTGGTGAAATGGGTATAGTCCACCCGTTCCAAAACGTTCATAAATCGACTTGCCAAAGCAACTCTATTCTATTTGCTACAGAGATCTCTCTGCTATGTGTGTGGCATTATAGACGATGGTCCCGGATTTGTCAAGCGTCCATTTCAACTTTTTCGGGGAAAAGCCGTCATAGTGCAAAAAGGCTCCCTTGCCTAACAGACAAGGGAGCCTTTTACTGGTACGCCCGACAAGATTCGAACTTGCGACCTTCAGAGTCGGAGTCTGACACTCTATCCAGCTGAGCTACGGGCGCGTGTACGATCAATCACGTACTGGATCATTATAACAATTCCTTCTCCCTTTGTAAAGCAAAACTTTTAAAAAAGATTGTTAAAAAAGTTGACAAGTCTTGTACTTTGCAGTAAAATACTGGTTGAAATGATTCCTGTGCCGATTTGCGCTGCAGGTATGTAAAATGATGTCGCATCATTCGCATCCGGTCCACTTTCTACCCCCGGGTGTGATTTCGCCCTGTTTGGAAAATGGTGCGGCAGAATGGGGTGCAACATGAAAAAGCAGAAGATTTCCGATGCCGTCATCCATCGTCTTCCCCGCTATTACCGCCATCTGAACGATCTCTATAACCGCGGGGTGGTGCGCATTTCTTCCAGCTCTCTGGGCGCCAAGATGGACATCACAGCCTCCCAGATCCGTCAGGATCTAAGCTGCTTTGGCGAATTCGGTCAGCAGGGCTATGGCTACAACGTGGAGGAACTGCGTGCGGAGATCGGTCATATCCTCGGCATCGACAAAGGTCACCGCCTGATCATTGTTGGCGCCGGTCATCTGGGTCACGCCCTGCTGCAGAACTTTGATTTTGGACGCGCCGGGTTCCAGGTCGACACCGCCTTTGATATCTCCCCCGCTTTGATCGGGACCACCATCCGGGGCGTCACGATCCGCTCCATGGATGAACTGGAGGACTATGTGGCCGCCTATCACCCCGACGTTGCCGTCCTGACTGTTCCCCAGAACGAGGCGCAGCCTCTGGCCAACAAACTGATCGCCATGGGTATCCGCGGCTTCTGGAATTTTACCAACGTGGAACTGTCCACCAGCGTACCCGGCGTCTTTTTCGAGGACATCCACTTTGTGGACACCCTGCTCACCCTCAGCTATCGGATCTCCCGGTCCTGAAGGCACACCTGCCGGACGGCAACATACTATGGAATGAGGCCTGCGTGAAGGTCTGAAATTTCATAGGAGGTTGCATTATGTGTAATCAGAATTCCTGCTTTGGCGGCGGCAACTGCTGCTGGATCATCATCGCCATCATCATCCTGTTCCTGTTCTGCGGCAACGGCAACGGCTGTGGCTACGGCTGCGGCAACAATGGCAACGGCGGCTGTGGCTGCGGCTGCTGAATGATATCAAATCCCCCTGCCTCCGGCGGGGGGATCTTTTTAATTGCTTTTTCTCTTATCGGTACTATAATAACAACCAGGAGGCGATTGCCCATGGACCTTTCCCACCTGTTTCAAATCATTCATAATCACCGCCCTACCCTTCAATCGGCCCGGGGAGAATATGCTGTTCTGGTGCCGCTGATTCAGCGGGGGGAGCGCCTCCATCTGCTGTACGAGGTGCGCTCTGCCACCCTTCAGCATCAGCCGGGCGAGGTCTGTTTTCCCGGCGGTACCATGGAGTCTGGGGAATCCCCCGTTCAATGCGCCTTACGGGAGACGGAGGAGGAATTGGGGCTCCCGTCTTCCGCCATCGAAGTGATCGGTCCGCTGGATTTTCTCTTGCGTGGCAGCAGCATTGTCTATCCGGTGCTGGCTGTCATACGCGCCGCGCTCCCCGGGGACCTGCGCCTCAATCCTGACGAGGTGGCGGATGTTTTCACCGTTCCCATGACCTGGCTCCGGGATCATCCGCCGATACTATATCGCTACACACACCGTCCCCACCCGGTGGATTTCCCCTATGACGCCGTACAGGTCTCTCCCGATTATCCCTGGGCTCCCATCGTAACAGAGGTACCGGTTTACAGCGGCCTTTCCCATCCCCTCTGGGGCATGACCGCCCGCATTACCCACCACCTGATCAGACAAATCAACGAAGCAATGTAGCCCTTTGGACCAATCCATCATCACCGATCTGCTTCCCTCGAAGCAGCTGAAAGAAGCCATCCGATCCACCGGCTTTTCTCTCAGCGAACATGAACTGCTGCTGATCGCCGAGCAATACGCGCCGACCCGGGATCAGTTGCTGTCCGCTCTGGAATACCTGGCCGCCAACTGAGTCGATTCCCGGCAGATAGTTCTGGCAGAGGAGCGCATCTGTTACCACCGGGAGGCCCTGGATCGAATGCTCACGTCGGAGCCGGACAGGGTGTACGCTGCGGAAATCCGGGAACACCCGGACAGCTATACGGAGCATTATCTCTGTAAAACCTATCCGGCCGCCGTCCGGGCCATTGAGAACTTCCGCGAAGAATATGTCGTACAATTTATTGATTCTTCCTCCATTGCGGTCAAAATAATTAACCTGCCTCCCGGAGCGCCAACGCACCAACTGCCTTCCGCCTGGCCGAGCACCTGCAGAACAGGAACTACATATCGTGAGAAAACCGAGTAATAAGAGCAGGGGCGGAAGCGGCGAATGCCGCTTCCACCCCTACTCTCATTACTTTTACATTCTGTCAAGTATAAACACATGACAGTTGTTACAACAACACGGGAATCTCCCGGTTGATTTCCATTGAATCCGGCGTGACATGGCAGGAAAAGGCCACGACCTGCACGCCGCTCCTTGCCGCCAGGCGGAGCGCCTCCCCGAACGCCGCGTGGGTCGTATCGTTGGGGGAAAAATCAATGACCTCATCCATCTGGATCACGAAAAACGCTGTAGCGCGGCAACCCGACTCCTTCAGCCGGATCAACTCACGGAGATGCTTGATCCCCCGCTCGGTAGGCGCATCCGGAAAGCGGGTGTGGCCGTTTTCCTCCAGCGTAACGCCCTTGACCTCCACAAAATGGGGCCCGGACGCGGTATCCAGGCAGAAATCCAGCCGTGACTCGCCCACACAATATTCCGGGCGGACCGCCGTACAGGTCGGGTCAAACCGCCTCGCCCACTCACCGAACACCTTGTTGGGCGCCTGGGCGTCCATATTGATGAGGAGGCCGTTCTTCTCAACCGCGATGAGATCATAGCCTGTCTTCCGGTTGAGATTCATACTTCTCTCCAGATATACCGGCGCGCCCGGCACCAGCAGCTCCCGGCATCTTCCCGTGTTCTTGACATGACAAACCACCCGCTCTCCATTCAGAGATACGTGCGCAATGAATCGGTTGGGCCGTTCCAGGAATACGCCCTGTGTCACAGCATGATACTGCATCAAACCACCTCATCGGCATTTTACCATGTACGCTCCTCTTTGTTCATTTATCTTTTCTACAAAAAACGCCGCTCCGATTCGTCACTTTTGTCAATTCCACCTTTCGATTGCTTTTTAGGTTGTCACCAACGGAAAAATTTGTTATAATGTAAACAATCATTATATTGGGAGGGAATCGAACCATGCCAAGTAACCTTTTCGTTGTCTTGATGGGTGTTGGCACCGTGTTCGTCGGATTGATCTGCATCATTCTGCTGGTCAGTCTGATGAGCTGGATCTGCCGCAAGCTGGCGAAGCCGGTCTCTGCCGCCCCTGTTGTGCCTGCTGCTCCCCAGCGCCAGGTGACCAACGGCGGTGAGATCCTGGCCGCTGTCTCCGCTGCCATCGCCGAGGAGCTGGGCACGGATGTTTCCGCGATCCGCATCACTTCGATCAAGAGAGTATAACCATTGAGGAGGAGAACATCATGAAGAAGTACAAAGTCAATGTCAACGGCACCGCCTACGAGGTGGAGATCGAGGATATCACCGGCGCCGCTCCTGTCGCCCCTGTCGCTGCCCCTGCCCCCGCCGCAACTCCCGCCCCCGCCGCACCGGCCGGCGGCGAGCCCATCACTTCCCCCATGCCCGGCAATATCCTGGCTGTCAACGTCTCCGCCGGTGATGCTGTGAAGAAGGGCCAGGTTCTGATGATCCTGGAGGCGATGAAGATGGAGAACGAGATCATGTGCCCCCGGGACGGCAAGGTCGTGTCCGTCGCCGTGAACAAGGGCGCCTCTGTGGAGTCCGGCACCCTGCTTTGCACCATCCAGTGATCGGACTGGAGGGTTGAACGATGGAAGCTATTCTGAATTTTATCCACAGTACGGGCTTCGCACAGTTCTTTACCGGTGAAAACTGGAAATGCCTTATCATGATCGGCATCGCCTGCGTGCTGCTGTTCCTGGGCATTGTGAAGAAGTTCGAGCCCCTGCTGCTGGTCCCCATTGCCTTCGGCATGCTGATCACCAACCTGCCCGGCGCCGGGATGTTCCACGAAATCCTCTTTGCCGGCGGCCATATCCACTGGGATCTCTTTGGCGGCGCACCCATCACTGCCGAGTTTCTCTCCGAGCTGTCCGCTGCCGGTGTAACGGATTCCGTACTGTCCAGCGTTGTGGTGGGTCAGGCCATCTCCGTCGGCCTGGTGGATATCCTGTACCTGGGCATCAAGCTGGGCATTTATCCCTGCCTGATTTTCATGGGCGTGGGCGCCATGACCGACTTCGGTCCTCTGATCGCCAACCCCAAGAGCCTGCTGCTGGGCGCCGCTGCCCAGATCGGCATCTTCCTCACCTACGTCATCTTCCGCCTGCTTGGTTTCAGCGGTGCGGAGGCCGCCTCGGTGGGCATCATCGGCGGCGCTGACGGCCCCACGGCCCTGTTTGTCACCGCCCTGCTGGCTCCAGCCCTGCTGGGTCCCATCGCTGTGGCTGCGTATTCCTATATGGCTCTTGTCCCTGTGATCCAGCCGCCCATTATGAAGCTGCTGACCACAGACAAGGAGCGCCAGATCGTCATGAAGCCTCTGCGCCAGGTCAGCAAGACTGAGAAGATCATCTTCCCCATCGTGGTCACCATCTTCGTGGCCCTGCTGGTGCCCTCAGCCGGCCCGCTGATCGCCTGCCTGATGCTGGGCAACCTCTTTAAGGAATGCGGCGTCACCGAGCGTCTCAGCAAGACGGTCCAGAACGAGCTGATGAACATCGTCACCATCTTCCTGGGCGTGTCTGTGGGGGCAACCGCTACCGGCGCCACCTTCCTGGCCACCAAGACCCTGGCTATCATGCTGCTGGGCGTCATCGCCTTTGCTCTGGGTACCGCAGGCGGCGTGCTGCTGGCCAAGTTCATGAACCTGTTCCTGAAGGAGAAGATCAACCCGCTGATCGGCTCTGCCGGTGTGTCCGCCGTTCCCATGGCGGCTCGCGTCAGCCAGGCCGTCGGTCAGCAGTATAACCCCGGCAACTTCCTCCTGATGCACGCCATGGGCCCCAATGTGGCCGGCGTCATCGGTTCCGCCATCGCCGCGGGCGTTCTGATTTCCCTGTTCGGTTAATGGAGGTAATGACATGGAAAAAATGGAATTTCTTTCAAATAAGCCTCTGCTGATCACCGATACCATTCTCCGTGACGCCCATCAATCCCAGGCGGCCACCCGCATGACCATCGAGGATATGCTGCCCGCCTTGGAGATTCTGGACAGCATCGGCTATTACTCCCTGGAGTGCTGGGGCGGCGCCACTTTCGACGCCTGTATGCGCTTTCTGAACGAGGATCCCTGGGAGCGGCTGCGCACCATCCGCAGCCATGTGAAGAACACCAAGCTGCAGATGCTCTTCCGCGGCCAGAACATCCTGGGCTACAAGCACTATGCCGACGACGTGGTGGACGCCTTCTGCCGTAAGAGTGTGGAAAACGGCATCGACATCATCCGTATTTTTGATGCCCTCAACGACGTCCGCAATCTGGAGGCTGCCATCCGCGCCACCAAGAAATACGGTGGACAGGTGGAGGCGGCCCTCAGCTATACCATTTCCCCCATCCACGACGAGGCCTATTTCGTGAAACTGGCCAAGGAGCTGGAGCAGATGGGCGCCGATACCATCTGCATCAAGGACATGGCCAACCTGCTGCTGCCCATGGAGGCCTATTCCCTGGTCAAGGCCCTGAAGAAAACTGTCAGCGTACCCATCCACCTGCACACCCACAACACCACCGGCACCGGCGACATGGTGCTGCTGATGGCGGCTTATGCCGGTGTGGACATCGTGGACACCGCCCTCTCCCCCATGGCCAACGGTACCTCCCAGCCTGCCACCGAGTCCCTGGTGGCCACGCTGAAAGGCACGGCCCGCGACACCGGGCTGGATCTGGATAAGATGTCCGACGCTGCCGTCCACTTCCGCAAGGTGGCTCAGCGCTTGCAGGACGCCGGCATTCTGAACCCCAAGGTCCTGCGGGTGGACACCAACACCCTGCGCTATCAGGTCCCCGGCGGTATGCTCTCCAACCTGATCAATCAGCTGAAGGAGGCCAAGAAGGAGGATAAATACTACGACGTGCTGGCGGAGATCCCCCGCGTCCGCAAGGACTTCGGCTACCCCCCGCTGGTAACCCCCTCCTCCCAGATCGTTGGTACCCAGGCCGTGATGAACGTCATCATGGGCGAGCGCTACAAGGTGTTCCCCAAGGAATCCAAGGCCATGCTGAAGGGCGAGTACGGCAAACTGCCCGGCGAGGTCAATGAGGAAGTCCGGGCCAAGGCCGGTATCGCCCCTGAGGACGTGATCACCTGCCGTCCGGCGGATCTGCTGGAGCCAGAACTGGAGAAGTACAAGGAGGAGTTCAAGGACATCGCCAAGAGCGAAGAGGACGTCCTGAGCCTGGCCCTCTTCCCCCAGGTGGCTCCCAAGTTCCTGGATCGCCGCGACCATCCGGAGAAATATGTTGGGGCCGCCAAACCGGAACCCAAAGCCACTCCCAAGACTCCTGCCGATCCCAACGCGGTTCGGGAATTCACCGTACAGTGTGACCCCGGTGTGATGGGCAATCTGTAATCTGCATATGTATCGGAAAAGTCCCGGACGATGATTCGTCCGGGACTCTTTTCATGATGCGCCGTGAGGGATTCGACTCTCGTTGCGCAAACAGTCCACCGGACTGTTTGCTGCCAAACACCGCCGCGCTGCCGCTTGCGGCGTTTGGAGTTCGTTTCGGATCCCTCCTACATGCCAAAAGTGCCACCCCATATGGGGTGGCACTTTTGGCACGCCGTGAGGGATTCGAACCCCCGGCCTTCTGGTCCGTAGCCAGACGCTCTATCCAGCTGAGCTAACGGCGCATGTATTCAAACAGCTTGATTATGATAACACACCTTTCCGAAAATTGCAAGCACTATTTTTGCTATTTCCGATTATTTTTCTTCTCTCTTGTAAAATCACCGCATTTGTGCTATGGTAATACAAAAGATCCTATATTTCTCCACGGGAGGATATTGATATGAGCACGAATTTCAAAACCTGTCTTTTTGGCGGCTTTGACCGGGAGGACGTGATCTCCTATATTGAAAAAACGGCCCGCGAGAGTCGGGAGCAAATTGATCAACTCTCCGCCAGCGTGGAGGCTCTGACAGCCGAAAATGGCTCTCTAACCACCAAGGTGGACGAACTTCGCGTCAGGGCGGAGCAGTATGACGAAGCTTCCCAGGCACTGGCCGCCCTCCAGCTTCAGGTCAAGGAACTGGCAGACCGGGCAGAAGCTCTTGCAGCGGAGAACAAAACCCTTCGCAGCCAGGCTGAGGAATACCAGTCCCTGAAGGATCATATCGCCGAGATTGAGATCTCGGCTCACCGCCGGACGGAGGAGTTCCGCGCCAATGCCATTGCCAAACTTCACGAGCTGGTCTCCGAGCAGCAGGGCTGGTGCGCGGAGCGACGCGCGCAGTATGCCGCCGCTCATGAGAGCGTGTGTCAGCAGATTCGGGCAGCCCAAGAGGCCCTTGGTACCGTGGATCTGTCGGGCTTTGATCAGATGGAGGAAAAGCTCCGGGATCTGGCTGACAGCCTGGACAAATAATCGCAATGATTGAAGACCCCCGGCATAAGGCCGGGGGGCTTTCTTTTTTCTGCTGTTCTGCGATTCAAGAGATGGGCACCAACGCACCCAGCACCACGTAGCGGGCGTTGTCAAACTCATAGGAGCAGGTGGAGAGCGTCAGGATCAGCCCGTCCATATTGATTTCCTGATCTGACCGGAAGGTGGAGCTTTCTACGCACCGGGAAAGATACTCCGGTGAGATCTCCGTCCCCTGGTAGATCTCGGCATCCCCCTCCACCACGCACCCGGCAAACAGGTCTACCCGGTAATTCCGTGTCGGTGTCGTCAGGTAGAAATAAGGATGGGCGTCGTAATAACTCTGTTCCTTGTACTTCACCAGATAGGCAAACATATCCCCCGACCTCATATGGTGGCCATAGATCACGCTGTTCCCATCGGAAAAATCCGGGGCATTTCGGCAGTCCAGGAATGGTGTGCCGTTGTTGTTCCAGCTTCCGTCCAGCAGGCGGTATAGATAGTAGGCGTTGTCATCTGCCTGCACCACCGGGTAGTTGAGGGGTGTATCGGGCCCGTAGAGCCAAGCCACCACGTCCCCATTGATCTTCCAGAGATCCTCAAAATCCACCCTCACCCGATCTGTGGGCTCGCTCGCCTCCACCGCTTCCCCTTTGCTCACCGTCACATATTGCGCCGCATCCGCTACAACGGCTTCGCTGCGGTGCTTCTGGTGCAGATAATTGCCCAGCCGGTAGGCTGAATAGACAAACACGCCGATGCACAGGACAAGCAGTATGTAATACATTGCTTTCTTCATGGGCCGTTCCTCCTGATCTGATTGTAGCAGATTCCCGGTCCACATGCAAGGCTGGATGATTTCCCGCTTTACTTGCAGACGATTCTGG
This sequence comes from Oscillospiraceae bacterium, assembly GCA_902782615.1. Lineage (GTDB taxonomy): Bacteria > Bacillota > Clostridia > Oscillospirales > Oscillospiraceae > Vescimonas. The sequence goes on from CACZNU010000075.1 coordinate 40,723, forward strand.
GGTAGAATGGAGAAAACACAGGAAAGGAGTGGATACCAATGATCCACTTTAACAGCGATTATCTGGAAGGCGCCCACCCTGCCGTGCTGCAGCGGCTGGTGGAAACCAACATGGAGCAGGCCATCGGCTACGGCTGCGACCCTTACTGTGAGGCCGCCCGAGAGAAGATCCGCGCCGCCTGCGGCGCTCCTGAGGCCGATGTGCAGTTCCTGGTGGGCGGCACTCAGACCAATACCACTATCATTGCCTCTGCTCTGCGGCCCTTCCAGGGCGCTATCTGCGCTGTCAGCGGCCACATCAATTGCCATGAAACCGGCGCCATTGAGTCCACCGGCCACAAGGTCATCGCCCTGCCCGCTGAAAGCGGGAAGATTACTGCTCAACAGGTCGCTGACTACGTGGAGTGGCACCGGAACGACGAGAGTATGGAGCACATCGTCTACCCCGGCATGGTCTACATCTCCTACCCCACCGAGGGCGGCACCCTTTACTCCAAGGCGGAGCTTACCGCCATGTATGAGACATGCCGGCAGTACGGTCTTTACCTGTTCATCGATGGTGCCCGTCTGGGCTACGGTCTCACCTCCGACGCATGTGATGTGACGCTGCCGGAGCTGGCCCACCTGTGCGATGTATTCTACATTGGCGGCACTAAGATCGGACTTCTCTTCGGCGAGGCCGTGGTCATCATGAACCCGGCCCTCCAGCGGGACTTCCGGCCCATGCTGAAGCAGCGGGGTGCCATGCTGGCCAAGGGCCGGCTGCTGGGCCTCCAGTTCGACGCTCTGTTCACTGATGACCTTTATTTCCGTATTTCCCGTCACGCCAACGAGATGGCCAAGAAGATCCGTGAGGTCTTCGTCTCCGCCGGCTATCCCCTGCTGTTCGACTCCCCCACCAACCAGCAGTTTTTCGTCATTCCCGACGATGAGCTGGCGATCCTGGCCAGGGACTTTGGCTACGAGTACTGGGAGCGGGTGGACGCCACCCATTCCGGCGTCCGGTTTGCCGCCAGCTGGGCCACCACGGATGAGCAGGTGGAGGCTCTCCGCAAGGCAGTCAACGGACTGAAAAAGTGAATGAACGCAGGAAAGCGGCGCGGAGAATTCCGCGCCGCTTTTTTACTGCACCTCTTATACCTTTTTCGCGGAGATGTCGCACAGCTCCACACCAATGCCCTTTTTGCCAAGGGCGTTCCGGGCGCCGCCGAGGATCTTTTCCCGGTGCTTGGCAAGCATCTGCAGCAGCAGCTCGTCCTTCTTCTCCTGGGACATGGTCTTCAGGATGGTCCGGGCCATATTGGTGGCCATCTCCGGGTTGCCGGCCAGGACGCTGCCCAGGATGCCGCCCTTTTCGCCGTTTTTCATGCTCTCGGCCAGCAGCGGCACCAAAAACTCCGCCACCGACTCATAATTGATATGGTCAACCAGGATCTTGACTTCGATCATATCTCCACCTCCGTATAGGGGAAAACGCCGGAAGGTTCTTCCGGCGTTTTCTGTTGTTTTGCAGTTGTGTTACGCCTTGGGACCGGCGGCGACGACCTCATCGCTCATCTTGGTATACTTCTTGAAGTTCTCCACGAAGCTGGTGGCGAGCTTCTTGCAGCTGGCGCGATATGCCTCCTTGTCCTCCCAGGTGTTCTCGGGAATCAGCAGCTCGCTGGGCACACCCTCGATGGTGGTGGGCACCTGGACGCCGAAGGTGGGATCGGTAACGAACTCGCTCTTCTCGATCTCACCGGTGAGCGCAGCGGTAACCATGGCGCGGGTGTACTTCAGCTTCATGCGCTTGCCGGTGCCGTTCCAGCCGGTGTTGACCAGATAGACGTTGGCGCCGGACTTCTCCACCTTCTCAGCCAGCATGCCGGCATAGACGGAGGGATCCAGAGGCAGGAAGGGCTCGCCGAAGCAGGTGGAGAACGTGGGCACCGGCTCGGTAATGCCGATCTCCGTGCCCGCCACCTTGGAGGTGAAGCCGGAAACGAAGTAATACATGGCCTGGTTGCGGTTCAGCTTGCTGATGGGAGGCAGAACGCCGTAGGCATCGGCGGTCAGGAAGATGACGGTCTTGGGCACGCTGGGGCTCATGCCGCTGAGCTCTGCGTTGGGAATGTACTCCACGGGATAACCCACGCGGGAGTTGACAGCCAGGGAGTCGTCGTCAAAGTCGAACTCACGGGTCTCAGGATCCATGACCACGTTTTCCACCAGGGCGCCGAACTTGATGGCATTGTAGATCTCGGGCTCTCCCTCGGGGCTCAGGTTGATGCACTTGGCATAGCAGCCGCCCTCGAAGTTGAACACGGAGTCGTCGGCCCAGCCGTGCTCATCGTCGCCGATCAGCATCCGGTTGGGATCGGCAGACAGAGTGGTCTTGCCGGTGCCGCTGAGGCCGAAGAACACAGCGCTGTCACCGTTCTTGCCGATATTGGCGGAGCAGTGCATGGGGAACACGCCCATCTTGGGCAGGACGTAGTTCA
>CACZNU010000076.1 GCA_902782615.1 Oscillospiraceae bacterium
CATGGCCTTGTGGTTGAGCTTCTGCTCCTTGATGATGGCGCTCTCGATGGGCATGCCGTGGTTGTCCCAGCCGGGAACGTAGGGGGTGTAGTAGCCCCGCATGGCGTGGCTGCGGACGATGAAGTCCTTCAGGGCCTTGTTCAGGGCGTGGCCCATGTGGATGTTGCCGTTGGAGAAGGGAGGGCCGTCGTGCAGGGAGAAGCGGGGCTTGCCCTGGTTTTTCTTCAGCAGCTCGTTGTAAAGATCCATCTCCTGCCAGCGCTTGAGCATATCCGGCTCCCGCATGGGCAGGCCTGCCCGCATGGGGAAGCCGCTCTTGGGCATGTTCAGCGTCTTTTTGTACTCCATGTTGTCCTCCTATATGAATATAGTGTTTTAATACGATTGATCAGAAAAAGTCTCACAGAGTTCGCGGCGCGCACGCCGCGAAGAAATGAAACCATTTTTGCCGCGGCGTGTACGTGGCAAAAAATACTGCTCAGCCTGCAAGTGTCGAAGATGGGCATTTATGCCCATCAAGGCATCGCAGCAGGCTGCAAACTCTCTCAAAAAACAGCGCAGCTATTTTTTGAATAAAAATGCCTTTGCCTCTCCTGGGGAGAGACAAAGGCATGTATGACCTCTGCGGTACCACTCTCGTTGCCGCCCGAAAGCGGCCGCTCAATCCCCGCTGCAGGCGGGGCAAGGGGAGATAACGGCCCTCTGCCGTCCCGACCTACTGGCTGCTTTCAGCCGGGATGCTCCGGGGTGATCTTCGCGTTCCCGCCCGGCGTCCGCCTTGCACCAAACGGCGGCTCTCTTGGCACCGGAAAGCGGGGGCTACTGTCCCCATCCACGCAGTATTCCATGATAACGGTCCTATCTTATCCATTTTGGGCCCGTTTGTCAACGGCAAATTTCTCTGCCTCAGCTCCGGAGCAGAGAGACAAGACCGATGATGCCGGTGCCGCCATAGAGGACGCCCAGGCCGGCCAGCACCCACACCAGCACCGTCTGGAAGGTGGAGGCAGTCTTGCCCTTTTTCTTGTTGCTGAAAGCGGTGTAGGCCAGGAGACCGCAGGTGGCGCCGGTAAACAGGGAGGAGAGGAAGGAAACCAACGCGTTGCCCTTATAGGTGTTCATGCCCAGGATCATCAGCACCAGCATGATGGCCAGCAGGACGAAAAAGGCGATCCGGCCGGTAGGGGTCATGTCAAAGATGGACTCTTTCCGCCTGTTCTGGGCCTCCATCCGGGCGGAGGCCTTCTGGGCCTGATGATCCACGCCGCCGTAGTTGGAGTTTTTCCTCTTGTGGTGGATGTTCTTGTTGGGGTTGCCCTTGGCCTTGCGCATATTCTCCTGCTGGCGGGCATAATCGGGGGTGGCGGTGAAGCCCTTGTTCTTTGCCATGGTGTGTGTTCTCCTTTTATTGATTAATAGATGGGCAGATCGGTGAGATAGCGCCGGAGCATATCGAAGGCGTAGTGGGCGGCCAGGGTGCGGATCCGATCCCGTCCCGTGCCCAGCGCCAGCTGGCGGACGGCGGTGTCGTCCGGGGCGGCCAGGCCGATGAACACGGTGCCCACCTCGTTGCCCCGGTCGTCCTTGTCGGGTCCTGCCACGCCTGTGACGGACACGGCCAGATCGCTGCCGGTGATCCGGCGTACGCCCTGGGCCATGGCCAGCGCCACAGGGGCCGATACGGCGCCGTATTCCTCCAGCAGCGCCTCCGGCACACCCAGCACGTGGGCCTTGACGCCGTTGGTGTAGGACACCACGCCCCCCAGAAAGGCGGCGGAGGCGCCGGGCAGATCGGTGATGCGCTTGGCGATGAGACCGCCGGTGCAGCTCTCCGCCGCGGAGAGGGTCAGGCCCCGCTCACGCAACAGCTGCAGCACCCGCTGCTCCAGACTGTCCACGTCCACGCCGTAGAGATAGTCCCCCAGCCGGGTCTTGACGTCCCAGAACAGGGGCGCCATCAGCTCCTCGCACCTCTCGGCGGTGTCCGCCTTGGCGGTGAGCCGCAGCATCACCTCGCCGGTTTTGGCGTAGGGGGCCAGGGACGGGTTCACCGCCTCGTCCATGAGATCCGCCAGCTTCTCCTGGACCAGGGGCTCCCGCAGGCCGAAGAGGCGCAGGTCGTGGGAGAGGATGACGCCCTGGTGCTTCTGCCGCAGCCAGGGGATCAGGCCCCGCTCGGTGAGATAGCGGCACTCCCGGGGCACGCCGGGCAGCATCACCACGGTGACGCCGTCCTTTTCAAAAATGCAGCCGGGGGCGGTGCCCACCGCGTTGTGGAGGACGGTGCAGCCCTCCGGAAGCCAGGCCTGCTGACTGTCGCAGGCCGGGGCCTCCGCCCCGAATACGGTGTTCAGATACTGCCGGATCTCCTCCACGATCTCCGGGTGGAAGGTCAGCTCCACGCCGAAGGCCCGGCAGACCGTCTCCTTGGTGAGATCGTCGTAGGTGGGCCCCAGCCCGCCGGTGAAGATCAGCAGATCGGCCCGGCGGCGGGCGATGGCGATGACCTCCGTCAGCCGTGTCGGGTTATCCCCCACGGCGGTGTGGTAGAGGACGTCCACGCCCACGCTGGCCAGCTGCTCGGAGAGGAACTGGGCATCGGTGTTGGCCACGTTCCCCAGCAGCAGCTCGGTGCCCACGGCGATGATTTCCGCGCGATAGGACATGATATGGCCCTCCTCAGTACCGCACCCGTACCACGTCCCGGCCGGCCATGGCTCGGTCACACAGACCCTCGATGTCCAGGGCGGACTCCATCTCCCGGACCTCCTCCACGTTGGGCTTGGTCTTGGGATGGGGCGGGGTGAACACGGTGCAGCAGTCCTCGTAGGGCAGGATGGAGGTATCGAAGGTGCCGATATGGCGGGCCAGACGGACAATCTCCTCCTTGTCCATGCCGATGAGAGGCCGCAGGACCGGCAGATCGGTGACGTCCTCACTGACCCGGAGGGCATCCATGGTCTGGCTGGCCACCTGGCCCAGGCATTCGCCGGTGACCAGGGCCTTGCAGCGGAGCTCCCGGGCCAGCCTGTCCGCCAGGCGCATCATAAACCGCCGCATGATGAGGGTGAAGTGGTCCTCCGGGCAGCTGCGGCGGATCTCCTCCTGGATCTCCGTGAAGGGGATGATATAGACGGTGAGCCGCCCGGTCCAGGGGGTCAGCTCCCGGGCCAGCTGCAGTACCTTCTCCCGGGCCAGCTGACTGGTGTAGGGAGGGGAGGCGAAGTGGATCATCTCCAGCTGGACGCCCCGCTTGGCGATCATGTAGGAGGAGACGGGGGAGTCGATGCCGCCGGAGAGCAGGCTCACCGCGTTGCCGCCCATGCCGATGGGCAGGCCGCCGGCGGCGGACTCGGACGGGGCGTGGACGTAGGCCGCGTCCTCCCGGATCTCCACGTGGACGGTGAGCTCCGGATGGTGGACGTCCACCGTCAGATGGGGAAAGGCGTCGTGGAGGGCGCCGCCCACCCACTGGCTCACCTGGATGGAGCCCATGGGGAAGGTCTTGTCGGCCCGGCGTGTCTCCACCTTGAAGGATTTTGCCTCGGTCAGCGCCTGACCCAGATAGGTGCGGGCGGTCTCGAAGATGGCCTCCTTGCTCTTTTCGCAGGGCTGCGCCCGGGCGATGGCGATGATGCCGAATACCTGCTTACAGGCGGCGTAGGCGCCGTCCAGGTTGCAGGTGTCCTCCATGGGCTCTACGTAGATGGTGCTCTGGCGGGAATAGATCTTGAAGCGGCCGAACCGGTTGGTGCGGCGGCGGATGTTGCTCATGAGTCTGGCCTCAAAGCTGTGGCGGTTCAGGCCCTTCAGGACCACCTCGCCCAGCTTGCAGAGGATGATTTCGTGCATGGTCGTTCTCCTTATTTCAACAGATTGCTGCTGCGGTACTGGATGGCCTCCGCCAGATGGTGGACCAGGATGCTCTCGCTGCCCTCCAGATCGGCGATGGTGCGGGCCATCCGCAAGATGCGGTCGTGGCTGCGGCCGGTGAGGCCCAGCCGGTCAAAGGCGCCCTTCATCAGCTTCTCGCCGGCCCCGTCCAGGGCGCAGTACCGGCCGATCATGGGCGGCGTCATGTAGGCGTTGCAGCTGACGTCCGTGCCGGCGAAACGCTTTTTCTGGATCTCCCGGGCGGCGTTGACCCGCTGCCGTATGGCGGCGGAGGACTCGGGCCGCTCCCGGCGGCGCATGGCTTCGTACTCCACACTGGGAACCTCGATGTGCATGTCGATCCGGTCCAGCAGGGGGCCGGAGATCCGGCGCATATAGCTCTCCACCTGGGCCTCAGAGCAGGTGCACCGTCCGGAGGGGTGGCCGTACCATCCGCAGCGGCAGGGGTTCATGGCGCACACCAGCATGAAGCGGCTGGGCAGCGTCAAAGATCCGGAGGCCCGGGTGATGGTCACCGTTCCGTCCTCCAGCGGCTGGCGCAGGGTCTCCAGCGCCGACTTGTCGAACTCCGGCAGCTCGTCCAGAAACAGGACGCCGTTGTGGGCCAGGGAGATCTCCCCCGGCCGGGGGATGGTGCCGCCGCCGGCCAGAGAGGTGCTGGAGGCGGTGTGGTGGGGCGAGCGGAAGGGCCGGTGGGTGATGAGGGGCGACCGGGCGTCGGTGAGACCGGCCACGGAGTAGATCTCCGTGGTCTCCATGGACTCCTCGTGGGTCATATCCGGCAGAATGGAGGGCAGACGCCGGGCCAGCATGGACTTGCCGGAGCCGGGGGAGCCGATGAGCAGCACGTTGTGTCCGCCTGCCGCGGCGATCTCCAGAGCCCGCTTCACGTTCTCCTGCCCCATCACGTCGGCAAAATCGGGGAGAGAGGGCTCCGCGCCCGAGGGCTGCCACGCCGGTGTCGGATCGATCATTTCCTCGCCCCGCAGGTGACGCAGCAGCTGCCCCACGTCCCGGACGCCGTAGACGGTGATGCCCGGGGCCAGGGTGGCCTCGGCGGCGTTGGCCTCCGGCACGTACAGCTCCCGGATGCCGGACCGGGCGGCGTGGAGGGCCATGGGCAGCACGCCCGTCACCGGACGCAATCCGCCGGTGAGGCTCAGCTCGCCCAGAAAGGCGGCGCTCTCCGGCAGCTTCTTCAGCTCCTCCGACGCGCAGAGGATGCCCAGCAGGATAGGCAGATCGTAGAGGGTGCCCTCCTTGCGGAGCCTGGCCGGGGCCAGGTTGACGGTGATGCGGCTGACGGGGAACTTGGCCCCGCAGTTCTTGATGGCGGCCCGGACCCGCTCTCGGGCCTCCCGCACGGCGGCGTCGGGCAGACCCACCACGTCAAAGGCGGGCAGGCCGCCGGAGAGGAAGCACTCCACGCTGACCTCATAGCCGCTGATGCCGCTCAAGCCCAGAGAATGTACCGTTACCACCATGGCTGTTTGCTCCTTTCGCCGTGATCCATAAAAACTATCATACCATAGAAACAGGGAGTTGAAAACGATTTTGCAAAAAAAGTTGGGAAAAAACGCCGGGACGGACAGGAGAAGCGGCCGCTGTCGAAAAACGGCGAAAAAATAGCCAACGGTCCGGAAAGTTTTTTGTGAACAGAGCTGAAAATGGCTCTCCGGCGGAAAAAAACATAAAAAATGCCGTTTACAGTGCTTGCAAATTGTGATAGGATAATCGATGCCAAAAGTTCCGCCTGCGATGCGGAATGAGGATAATGTAAGGAGGTCTATTCATGGTAAGAAAGATGAAGTCCATGGATGGTAACAACGCGGCTGCGCATGTGAGCTATGCGTTTTCCGAGGTCGCTGCCATCTACCCCATCACGCCGTCCAGCCCCATGGCCGACCTGGTCGACCAGTGGAGCGCCAACGGTCTGAAGAACATCTTCGGCACCAAGGTCAAGGTGGTGGAGATGCAGTCTGAAGCCGGCGCTGCCGGCGCGGTTCACGGTTCTCTGGGCGCCGGCGCCCTGACCACCACCTATACCGCGTCCCAGGGCCTGCTGCTGATGATCCCCAACATGTACAAGATCGCGGCCGAGCAGCTGCCCTGCGTGTTCCACGTGTCCGCCCGTACGGTGTCCACCCATGCCCTGAACATCTTCGGCGATCACTCCGACGTCATGGCCTGCCG
>CACZNU010000077.1 GCA_902782615.1 Oscillospiraceae bacterium
GATGGCCTTGTCCTTCTTGGGGTCGAAGCTCACCACGTCGATGCCGTTGAGCACACCGCGCATCCTGTCGGACACGCTGGCGATGACCCCCTCCAGCCCGTGGGCATAGAAGCTGTCGTGGAGCTGCTGGGCATAGGTGGGGCTGACGGTGGTCACCGCGTCGGCGGTCAGCAGCGCCGCCTTCAGCAGGTTCACCCCGTCCCCCATCTTCAGAACGCCGGTATCCCACCAGCCGTGATCCAGACCCAGCAGGTCCGTCACACTCTCGGGATTCAGCCAGCCCTGATACTCGATGTTGTGAATGGTAAACACGGTGCGGATGTGCTTATAGGCCTCCTCCCGCACGGCAAAGTCCTTGATATACACCGGCAGCGCGGCGGTCTGCCAGTCGTTGCAGTGCACCACATCGGGCATATGGTCCAGGTGGGGCAGCAGCTCCGCTACGGCCCGGCTGAAGAAGGCGAACCGCTCGCCGTCGTCAAACTCGCCGTAGAGCCGGTCCCGCCGGAAATACTTCTCATTGTCCACAAAGTACCAGGTCACACCCTGGTACTCCAGGGAGAAGAGACCGCAGTACTCATGGCGCCAGGCCAGATCCACGTAGATATACTTGCGGAAGGTCATCTGCTGCCGCCACTCGTCACGGATCTGACCGTACAGGGGCAGGATGCCGGCCACCCGGTCCTCCCCCGCCGCCAGGGCAGGCGGCAGGCTACCGGCCACGTCCGCCAGACCGCCGGTCTTGCAGAAGGGTGCCGCCTCGCTGGACACAAACAGAATATTCATGCTATCACTCCTTGTCAAGAGTCGCTTTTCCGCCGGGAGCGGGCCTCAAGGCCCGCTCCCGGCGTACTTTCGACTGTATCGCTTATACTTTCGTTCCCCGGGCGATGACCAGCGGGTAATTCTCCCCGCCCATCAAGGTGCTGTTCTCCCGGATGGTCACGTACTTATCGGTGATCACGTTGCGGACGATGGCGCCTTTTTTCACCACCGTGCCCTTCAGGAGGATGCAGCCCTCCACGTCGGCACCCGGCTCCACCTGGACACCCCGGAACAGGACGCAATTGCGCACTGTGCCCCGGATATCGCAGCCATCGGCGATCAGGGAGTTGACACACTCGCCGGTGGGATCGATGTAGCTGGAGGGGGCGTCATTCTCCTTGCCGAAGATGGGTCTGCTGGGGTCAAACAGCTCCGCGCGCAGCTCCGGCCGCAGCATCTCCATGCTGCGCTGATAGTAGGTCTCAATGGTGTTGATCCGGGCAGCATAGCCGTCCCACACCCAGCCGTTGATATGCAGCTCTCCGCCCCGCTCCTGGAGCACACAGCGGCGGAAGCTGTACTGGTTGTGGGCCATGCAGTCCTCCACCAGGTTCAGCAGAAGCGCCTTGCTCATCACAAAGATGTTCAGGCAGCGGTGGCCCTCCGGCGTGTGGATGTTGTAGATGGTATCGGTCACCCGGCCGGTCTCATCCAGCTCGAAATAGGTGTCGCTGCCGTCCCCCAGCGCGCTGGTGCAGACCGCAGTGATGTCGGCGCCGGTCTCCATGTGGGACTGCAGCACGTCCTGCAGCGGCAGGTTGATGACCAGATCGCTGTCACAGAGCACCACGTAGTCCTGGCGGATATGCTCCAGATAGTCCACCACACAGCCCAGGGCCTCCATCTTGCCCCGGAACTGGCCCGCGCCATCCCGGTTCTCCGCATAGGCGAAGGCGGGCAGCAAGGTCAATCCACCGTTGCGGCGGCTCAGGTCCCAACTCTTGCCGGTGCCCAGATGGTCCAGCAGGCTCTGGCATTTGCCGTGCATGATGACGCCCACGTCGGTGATGCCGGCGTTGACCATATTGGAGAGCATGAAGTCCACCACCCGATAGTCCCCGGCAAAGGGGATGGAACCGTGGACCCGGTGCTCGATCAGCTCCCGCAGGCCGGTCTTTTTCTCATAGGAGAAGATGATACCGTGCATTCCTTTCATGCTTTCACCTCCCGGTTATGACCCTTGTCCAGCATGGTTTTGGGCGCCACCTTTTCGCCCGGCTTCACCAGGGTGTCCGGCCCCAGCACGGTGATGCCCCACTGGTTCGGATTGGTGACGGTCTCAGGGCCTGCGCCCACAGAGGCGCCGGCGCCGATATGGCAGTTCTCGCCCACGATGGCGTAGGCCACGGTGGCCCCGTCCTCAATGACGGCGCCGGGCATCACCACGGAGTAGGACACCGTGGCACCCTTGCCCACGGTGGCGCCGGTGCTCATGACGCTGTTTTTCACCTCGCCGAAAATGGTGCAGCCCTTGGCCACGGCACTGTTGCCCACGTCGGCCTTGGGGCCGATCAGCGTAGGGGGACAGACAGGGGTCCGGCCATAGATGGGCCAGCTCTTGTCCAGCAGGTTCAGTCCGGAGCCGGGCATCAGCATGTCCATATTGGCATCCCACAGGGAATCCAGGGTGCCTACGTCCTTCCAATATCCTTCAAAGCGGTAGGCTACCATGTTCTCCCCGTTGGAGAGCATGGCGGGGATGATATTCTTGCCGAAATCGTTGGCAGAATCCGGATTGGCCTCGTCCTCGATAAGGTACTGGCGCAGCTTCTTCCAGGTGAAGATATAGATGCCCATGGAGGCCAGGTTGCTCTTGGGCTCCTTCGGCTTCTCAGCGAACTCGGTGATGCGATCCTGCTCGTCCACGGCCATGATGCCGAACCGGCTGGCCTCGGACCAGGGCACCTCCATCACGGAGATGGTGCAGGCGGCGCCAGTCTCCTTGTGGCAACGCAGCATGTCGGAGTAATCCATCTTGTAGATGTGGTCGCCGGACAGCACCGCCACGTACTCCGGGTCATACATATCCACAAAACCAATGTTCTGATAGATGGCGTTGGCGGTGCCCTTGTACCAGGAGGCGCCGGTGGCGCTCTGGTAGGGCGGCAGGATGTGTACGCCGCCGTTGGCCCGGTCCAGCTCCCAAGGCTGGTCGTTGCCGATATAGCTGTTCAGCTCCAGCGGGCGATACTGGGTCAGCACACCTACGGTGTCGATGCCGGAGTTGGTGCAGTTGGACAGGGGAAAATCGATGATACGGAACTTGCCGCCGAAGGGGACGGCGGGCTTGGCCATGTCACCGGTCAGGACGTAGAGGCGGCTGCCCTGTCCTCCGGCCAACAGCATGGCCACGCATTCTTTTTTCATGACGCATCCTTCCTTTCTGCTGCTATCTTCAGGGGTATTATTTTCCGTTTTTCTTCCCGGTCTTGGCGAAGTAACGTCCCTTCCCCCGGAGGATCACGGCGCCCAGCGGCGGGATCCTGACGGAGATGGACTGCTCCCATCCGTGGGAGGGAATGGCCTCGGTGACAATGGGCGCGCCGTTGACCACTCCGCTGCCGCCCCAGGCGATGTCGTCCGTGTTGAAAACCTCCTCGTACCGAGCCTTTGCCGGCACGCCGAAACGGTAGCTCTCGTGGACCTCCGGGGAGAAGTTCACCGAGCACACCAGTTCGTGGCCGCCCCGGTCCCGGCGGACGAACACGATGACGTTGTTGTGGTTGTCGTCGGGCACCAGCCAGCGGAAGCCGTCCCAATCCAGGTCGTTCTCCCACAGGGGCTTGTTCCTCTTGTAGAACTGATTCAGCGCCCGGATGCACTCGTGGGTCTTCGCCGTAGGTTCGGCGTCCAGCAGGTACCAGTCCAACTGGCCCCTGAAGTCCCACTCATGCCACTGGCCCAGCTCCGCGCCCATAAAGAACAGCTTCTTGCCGGGGTGGCACAGCATGTAGGTGTAAAAGCTCCGCACACCGGCCAGCTGACGCCAGTCGTCGCCGGGCATCTTACCCCGGAGGGAGCCCTTCATATGTACCACCTCGTCGTGGCTCACCGGCAGCACGAAGTGCTCGGAGAAGGCGTAGACCATGGAGAAGGTGATGTCGTTGTGGTGATACTGGCGGAAAAAGGGATCCATCTTCAGATAGTGGCACACATCGTTCATCCAGCCCATGTTCCACTTCAGATCGAAGCCCAGACCTCCGTCGGACACAGGGTGGCTGACCTTGGGCCAGGCGGTGGACTCCTCCGCCACCGTCACGATGCCCGGCTCCGCCTGGTGGACTGTCTCGTTGAGCAGGCGCAGAAAGTCGATGGCCTCCAGGTTCTCCCGTCCGCCGTAGCAGTTGGGACGCCACTGACCGCCGGATCTGTCATAGTCCAGATACAGCATGGACGCCACCGCATCCACCCGCAGGCCGTCGATGTGATACTGCCGCAGCCAGAAGGCCGCCGAGGACAGCAGGAAGCTGCGGACCTCATTCTTGCCGAAGTCAAAGACCCGGGTGCCCCAGCCGGCGTGCTCCCACTTCAGGGGATCGCCGTACTCATAGAGGCAGGTACCGTCGAAGTTGATGAGGCCCTGCTCGTCCTTGCAGAAGTGGGCGGGCACCCAGTCCAGGATCACAGCGATGCCGGCGCGGTGCAGCCGGTCCACCAGATACATGAAGTCGTGGGGCGTACCGTAGCGGCTGGTGGGGGCGAAATACCCGGTGCACTGATAGCCCCAGCTGTCGTCCAGAGGATACTCCGTCACCGGCAGCAGCTCCACCGCCGTGTAGCCCATGTCTTTCACGTAGTCCGCCAGTTCATCGGCGCTGTCCCGGTAGCTGTAGGTAGCCCCATTCTCGTGGCGGCGCCAGGAGCCCAGATGCACCTCGTATATGTTCATCACGCCGTCCCGCAAAGGCTTCTCCGCCCGGCGGCGCAGCCAGGCGCCGTCATGCCAGTCATAGCCCGCCAGGTCGTAGACCTTGCTGGAGCTGTCCGGCCGGGTCTGGGTATGGAAACCGTAGGGATCCGCCTTCCAGCGCACCTGGCCGTCGGCGCCGTGGACGATATACTTGTAGGCGTCGTAGACCTGTGCCTGGGGCACGATCAGCTCCCAGATGCCGTCCTGGCAGGTCATATCCTGCCCCTGCCAGCCGTTGAAATCGCCGGCCAGCTGCACCATATGGGCGTGGGGCGCCCAGAGCCGGAAGATCCAGCCTTCGTCGCAGCGGTGGGCGCCGAAATACTCATACGCCCGGTCACACGTGCCCTGATAGAAGCTCTCACGGATCATATCGAACCACCTCAACTCACATTCTGAAAGGATACGCCCTCCTCCCTGCGGAAACGGTCGAAACACAGCATATCCCACTTACTCTTTATCACTTGATTATACCGATTTTTCCCTTCACCGTCAAGGACACGTTGCTCTCCGGGCAAAAAAGCGCGGCCCCCCCGCCCGCAGGGCGAGGGACCGCAGTTCCACCGTTCACATATCAGAGATTTTCCCGCCGCAGGGCGTCGATGGGATTGTCCCGCCGGATGACGCCTGTGGCATAGAGCATGGTGGCGAACACCACGGCGAACACACTGCCCACTGCGATGGCCACGCTGTGCCAGGGAATATAGAAGCCCCTCTGCATCACGCCCCCCGTCACCCGATAGATCAGGTAGGTCAGCGCCGCAGCCGCCGGCAGGCCCCACAGCAGGCCCTTGCAGCCGTAGATGACGCACTCGTAGTCCATCATCCGCCGGAAGCCCTTTTCCCCCAGTCCGATGGACTTGAGCATGGCGAACTCCCGCCGCCGCAGCATCACGCCCGTGGAGATGGTGTTGAACACGTTGGCCATAGCAATAAGGGAGATGAGGATGATGAAGCCGTAGGAGAACACCCGCACCACCGTCACCAGCATCCGCTGGGACTCCTTGTCGGCGGCCTTGTCGTAGAGGCGGCTGGTGTCCATGCCGTCGGCGCTGAGCTGCTGGCGGATGGTCTCGCAGGCCCGGGCGTGGTCCGGGGCTGTCAAGGCGAAGTAGGTCTCGTCGATTGTCCTGCCTGCCAATACCGCGTCTCTGGCGCTGTAGGGATAGATCAGGGTGGGCAGACTCTCTGGCAGCATGGACACGGTGGTCTTCACCACGGCATCCGCCGTCAGATCGGTGTAGATCCGGACCTCCTCCTTGGTCCTGGCCATGGCGCGGCTGCGGTCCAGCTCCGCCTGCTCGTCCCCCATATTCTGGCGGTAGTACTCCTCCACATAATCCAGCGGGTAGTAGTAATAGGTGTCCTCGTCCACCTCCATCAGCTCATAGTCCTCGAACTGCCGGACGCTGGACAGGCGGATCGCCAAAGGCAGACGGCTCTCGTCCACCAGCTTTACGTCCACCCAGTGGCCGTTGCCCTCCTCGTCGAAGGTCATGCTGACCTCCCGGTTATAGAGCAGCGCCCGGGGCGTGTCGGTATTCAGATATTCCTCCGCCCAAAGTCCGTTCTCATCGCACAGCGCCCGGAAGGTGGCCTCGTCCACGAAGGCCACACCCACCTGCTCATGGAGGGCGCCCTCGCTCTCCCAGGCCTCCCGGCTGACCGCCATATTGTTCCAGTAGTCCCCGGACACGTCGTCCAGGCCAATCTCCGCGGACGTCTGGAGCACATCGGCATAGCAGCCACCCGTGACCCCGGCCACGGAGGTGAACCGGGCCAGCAGGGCGTCGGGATCGGGGCGTTCGTCGCCCACCGTGTAGTAGACGATGTCGGAGCGGCTGTCCCCCGCCGTGACGCCGCCCACCAGGTCGGTGAGGTAGGCACAGAAGCTGGAGGCCGCGATGAACAGTGTCACGCTGAGGAACAGCGACACCACCGTGGCCCGGTAGCGCTTGCGGTTGCGCTTAAAGTTCTTGGCGGCCATCATGCCTTCGAAGCCGAAGAGCTTTTTGGTCAGGCCGGACACCTTCACGTCCTTGCCCCGGATCTTCACGTCGTCCGTTTGGCGGATGGCGTCGATGGCGGACACCCGGTTGGCCCGCTGGGCGGGGATCCAGGCGGAGATCAGGGTGGTGAGCAGGCACACCGCCGCCGCCACGATGAGACCCACCGGGGAGACGATCAGCTTCATCTGCACGCCGGTATCCATGCTGAAGGCGCCGAAGGCATCCCGCAGGGCCCACAACGTGATACCGATACCCAGACACCCCACCACGGCGCCGATCAGGATGCCGGCGCCGCCCAGCAGCACCGCCTCGTAGAGCACGCTGCCCCGGATCTGCTTTTTCGTGGCGCCCACGGACTTGAGGATGCCGAACTGCCGCGTCCGCTCGCTGACGGAGATGGCAAAGGAGTTGTAGATGAGGGAGATGGAGCCGAAGGCGATGAGGAAGATCAGTACGGCGGCAAAGCCGTAGATGACGTTGCCGATGTTGGCCGATCGGACCGAGCCGTTGAACCGAAGCAGATCCGTGTGGGGATTCCAGCTGTCGGACACGGCGTATTTTTCCATGTCCGCATAGAACCGGCCGGGGTGCCTCACCGTGAAGAACACGCTCTCCGGCCCGCCGGCGGTCTCATCCCAGCCGGTGAGGGCCGTGTAGCCGGGGCAGGAATAATCCTCCAGCAGGTTGTCAAAGCGCTGGTAGG
Organism: Oscillospiraceae bacterium; assembly: GCA_902782615.1. Lineage (GTDB taxonomy): Bacteria > Bacillota > Clostridia > Oscillospirales > Oscillospiraceae > Vescimonas. Next base: position 7,448 of record CACZNU010000077.1, read on the forward strand.
TACCCACCACCGTGTAGGTGCGCTCGGTGGTGTCGGCCAGCTCCTCCGGCATCAGCGGCTCAAAGGGATTGCTCTCGTCCAGCTCATAGCCGTCCATCATCCGGCGGCCTACGGTCAGCGTCAGGGTATCCCCCACCTGATACAGCACACCGCCGTCGGTGGCCAGATGGTCCGGCAGCAGGATCTCGCCGGCGTTTTCCGGCATCCGTCCGGCGGAGAGATGCACCGCCGCCAGGTCGGTGAAATTGTCGCTGACGGACCGGATCAGCAGATAGGGCTTATACTCGTTGTCGCTGCCGATCTCCGCCCAGCCCACCGTCCGCCAGGTGACGGAGGATTTGACGTTGGGAGCCTGTTCAGCCGATTCCGCCTCCTCCTCCGTGAGGTTGTAGTAGTAGGCGTGGAAGGCGCCCACGCGAGTCTCCTCGGAGCGGATCAAAAACTGGATACCGCTGTAGGCGCCCTGGACCACCGCCGTCACCAGAGCCATGCTCAGCATGATGCCGATGATGGTCACCAGTGTCCGGCTGGGATTCTTCTTCAGGGACGCCCGGGTAAACCGGTGAAATACGTTCATGCCTTCGCCCCCCGGATCCGCTCGTCCCGCACGATGCGGCCGTCCTCAATGGCGATGACCCGATCCGCCTGTAGAGCAATGCTCTCATCGTGGGTGATGACGATCAGCGTCTGGCCGTACTTGCGGTTGGAGAATTTCAGCAACTCCACGATCTCCTGGCTGTTCTTGCTGTCCAGGTTGCCGGTGGGCTCGTCGGCCAGCACCACGGCGGGGGCGTTCATCAGAGCCCGGCCGATGGATACCCGCTGCTGCTGTCCGCCGGAGAGCTGGTTGGGCAAGTTCTTCCGCCGGTCCTGAAGGCCCAGAGTCTCCAGCAGCTCCTCCAGCCGCTCCTCGTTCACCTGCCGGCCGTCCATCAGCACCGGCAGCGTCATGTTCTCCACCACGTCTAGCACCGGGATCAGGTTGTAGAACTGGTAAATCAGCCCCACCTGCCGCCGGCGGAAGATGGCCAGCTGCTCTTCATTCTGGGCATAGACGTCCTGTCCGTTCATCCACACCTTGCCGCCGGTGGGACGATCCACGCCGCCCAGGATGTGCAGCAGTGTGGATTTGCCGGAGCCGGAGGGCCCGATGATGGCCAGGAACTCCCCCTTCTCCACCGAGAAAGACACGCCGTCCAGGGCACGCACCAGATTTTCTCCCTCACCGTAGATCTTGGTGAGATTTTCGATCTTCAATATTTCCATAGCAACTGCTCCTTTCGCTTTCTTCTGCCCTCATCATAACAGGCTAAAGTGACAGCTCGGTGACTGTTTGTTGAAGATTTTCATAAGAAATGGAAAAAACCGGACGATCCTGTGAAATCGTCCGGTTTCTCTCTATATGACGCTCTTATAAAACCGTATGGTGAACCGCGCCCCTCCGCCGGTCGGATTATCCGCGGCGATGGTGCCGTTTTCCGCCGCGATGACCATCCGGCTCATGGCCAGGCCGATGCCGATGCTGCCGCTGCCGGCATCCTTGCCCTTGTAGAATCTCTCAAAAATATGGGGGATATCCTCCGGGTGGAAGCCCGGTCCCGTGTCCTGCACCACGATCCGGGTATAGACCGGCGTCTCCTCGGCCGCAACGGTGATGGTTCCGCCCTCCGGCGTATGCTCCATGCAGTTCTTCAGCACATTGCTCAGCGCCTCCGCCGTCCAGGCCAGATCCCCTGTAAAGGTCTCTTCCCTTATATTGATCCGCAGTTCCTGACCCCGCAGCTCCATGGGGATCCGCAGCGGCTGGGCGGCCTTCTCCACCAGCTCCCGGATCGACACGCTGTCAGAGCGCAAGGTCACGGTGCCGGCATCCAGCTGGGACATCTTCAGCAGTGTCTCTACCAGCCAGCCGGTGTGCTCCAGCTGCTTTTTCAGTTCCCGGGTCAACTGCAGACGCCGCTGGCAGGACAGATCCTCTCCCCCCAGCAGCGACACCTCCAGGTTCATGGCCGTCAGCGGCGTGCGAAGCTGGTGGAAGATATCCTCCATAGCGCGGGTCAGATACAGCTTGTCCGCCAGCAGCGCATCGGCAGACTCCTTCAGCCGCACCGTCATCTTCTGGACCTCGCTGCGGAGAATGGACAGCTCCCCCTCGTCATTTTCGTCGATCCGCAGGGCCTCCTGTCCGTGGAGGATCCGCTCCATGTCCCGGCTCAGTTCCGCGATCGCCCGGTAGCGCCGGCGTGTAAAGGTAAAGTGCAGCCCCATAAACGCCCCGCCGCACAGCAGAAACAGAAGGCCGCAGACAGGCCCCTTGGCAAAGCCGATCACGGCAAAAACCGCCGCCACCGCACCGTAGGCGATCCACTCCAGGCGGTATTCCCGGTTTCGCAATTCTCTCATGTCAGTCCACCCGATAGCCCAGGCCACGCACCGTCTTGATGATGGTGGGGTTCTGGGGGTCATCCTCTATCTTCTCCCGCAGTCGCTTGATGTAGACCGTCAGCGTATTGTCGTTGACGAAATCCCCGGCGGCATCCCAGATTTCCTCCAGGAGACGGTTACGGGACAACAGACGCCCCCGGTTGTTGAGAAATACCACCAGCAGCCGATACTCCAGCGCTGACAAGGGGATCTCCCTGCCACTCTTTGTCACGGTGCCTCTTTCCGTGTCCACCGTCACGTTCTGCAGACGCACCAGGGTGTCCCGTCCGCCGCTGCGGCGCAGCACGCCCCGGATACGGGACAGCAGTTCCCGGGGCCGGAAGGGCTTGACGATATAGTCCTCGGCGCCCATGTCCAGGCCGGTAACCACGCTGCTCTCATCGCCGTTGGCGGTGAGGAAGATCACCGGGATGTCCCGCTGCCGGGCGATGGTGCAGACACCGTAGCCGCTACCGGAGCGCAGCGACACGTCCACCAGCAGCAGATCATATGATTGCCGGGACAGCAGCTCCTCCGCCCCGCTCTGACTGTCGGCAGCCGCCGTTTCAAATCCCTCGCTCGTCAGGTACTCCCGCAGAGCAGACACAATGGCCCTGTCGTCTTCCACCAGCAGGATCCTCTGCACCGTCCTCACCTCCTTTTGTCTTTCAGCATATCACATTCCGCCGCCGGTTTCAACGGCGCCCCCCTCGACAAAGTTCCTGTCGACATTTTTCTCCGCCCGTGATATCATCATGCCAACATCAAACGAAGGAGGACACCCCTATGGATATTCTGGAAGCCATGCAGCGCCGCCACAGTGTGCGGCAGTATCGCGACATGCCCCTCTCCACCGAGGTCAAAGAGCGCCTGCAGCAGGAGATCGACGCATGCAACCGGGAGGGTGACCTCCACCTGCAGCTCGTCACCGATGAGCCCGGCGCCTTCAGCGGCGCCATGGCTCGCTACGGCCGGTTCAGCGGCGTGCAGAACTACATCGCCGTGGCGGGGAAAAAGGCCCCGGATCTGAACGAGCGGGCCGGCTATTACGGCGAGCGCATCGTCCTGCTGGCCCAGCAGTTGGGGCTGAACACCTGCTGGGTGGCCCTGACCTTCTCCAAGCGGAAGGCCCGCTTCACACTGGGCGAGGGCGAGAAGCTGGTGCTGGTCATCGCACTGGGCTACGGCGTCCATCCCGGCGCACCCCACCGCAGCAAGCCCATGTCCCAGCTGGTCCGCTGTGACGGGCCCATGCCCGACTGGTTCCGCCGGGGTGCCGAATACGCCATGCTGGCCCCTACTGCCGTCAACCAGCAGAAATTCCTGCTGGAGCTGCTGGACGGGAACACCGTCCGGGCCACCGCCCCCCGGGTCGGCTATGCCCCGCTGGACCTGGGCATCATCAAATACCACTTCGAGCAGGCTGCCGGGCCGGACCGTTTCACCTGGGCATAAAAACGCAAAAAAAGCCGCCCTTCACGGGGCGGCTTTTTTTGGTTTGGTTTCCGTGTTTGCGGCAGTCGGCCTGCTTATTTATTGACAGGCTTCAGGTCGCCGGCCTCCCACTGGTGGACGCAGACGGAGCAGGACACGTCGCCGATCACGTTCAGAGCAGTACGACCCATGTCGAACAGACGGTCGATACCATAGATGATACCGATGTAGGTGGGAGGAATACCAACGGCATCCAGCACCATGGCCAGCATGATCATGCCGGCGCCGGAGGTACCGGCAGTACCGATGGAGGCCAGGGTGGCGGTGACCACGATGGTGATCATCTGAACCATGGTCAGATCCACGCTGATGCACTTGGCCAGGAAGATGGCGGCCACGCACTGGTAGATGGCGGTACCGTCCATATTGATGGTGGCGCCCAGAGGCAGCACGAAGGAGGAAATCTCACTCTCCACGCCCATGTCGTCAGTGCACTCCTTGGCAACGGGCAGGGTAGCCACGGAAGAAGTGGAGGTGAAGGCAAAGGCGGCGGCGGGGAACACCTTCTTGAAGAAGGTCAGGGGGGACATCTTGGCAAACACCTTCACGGACAGGCTGTACACCACCACCACGTGGATGATGTAGCCAATGTAGGCGGCCAGGAGCACCAGGCCCAGGGAACCCAGGATCTTGACGCCCTGCGCGGCCACGACCCAGGTCATCAGGCAGAACACACCGATGGGGGACACGGCCAGGATGAAGCTCATGACCTTCTGGGTGACCTCATTGAAGGAGGAGATCCAGTTGCCGAAGGGCTTGCCCTTCTCGCCGGCCACCAGGATGCCGCAGCCGAAGAACAGGGCGATCACGATGATCTGCAGCATGGAGCTGTTGGCCAGGGGGTTGATGGCGTTGTTGGGGAAGATGTTGACGATGGTGTCCATCAGGTTGGCGGTCTTGGCCTCATAGGCGGCGTCCTCGGCCAGTTCCAGCACGGGGAAGGCACCCTTGAAGATGTTGGCGACCACCAGGCCGATGATGCAGGCGATGGCGGTGGTGACCAGGAAGTAAACCACGGTCTTCCAGCCGATCTTGCCCACCTTGCCGATATCACCCATGGAGATCACGCCGTCCATGATGCTCAGGAGCACCAGGGGCACCACGATGAACTTCAGCAGGTTGACGAAGATGTCACCGAAGGGCTTGATGTACTTGGCGGTGAAGGCACCGGCGGCCTCGGCACCCATGGCTGCCCAGAAAATGGCGCCCACGATGATGCCCAGGACCAGGCCGATCAGTATCTTCGCGCCAAGTCCGAGTTTCTTTTTCTGCATTGTTTGACTCTCCTTCCAAACAAAAAATAGACAATTCGCTCTCTGCTTTCTATTGTCTTTAGTTTATTATACAACTACAGCGGAAACTCTGTAAAGCGGTTTTTCCGCCGCGCCAAAAACTTTCAGCGGTTTCTCCAAAATTTGTTAGGCGCTTTCTCCGTTTTGACGGAAAACGTGTTTCTTTTTTGTTAGATTTGTCACAAAGTGGGGCCTTTTCGGCCAAAATGACATGCGGCACGGCGCTTTTTGGCGCCGTGCCGCTTGTATTCATTCTCCGGTGGTCTCGTATTCGCAGAAGCGGATCGCCGCCTTTGCCAGCTCCGCCGTTGGGTCCACAAAGGGCCCCTCCGCCGACAGCGTGGAGGCCACGATAGGCAGCTCCGTGCAGCCCAGAATGAAATAGTCCGCTCCCTTTTTCCGCAGGCCGTCCAGCAGCGACGCCCAGGTGTCTGCCTCCGGCTCCAGCGGGCGGGACGCCTTGACCACTTCGTAGATCAGGTGCATCAGGATGTCCTGCTCCCCCTCGTCCGGAATGAGGTAGTCCACCCCCGCCTTCTCCAGGGCCGCGCTGTAGAGTCCCGTAGCCAGCGTGCCCCGGGTGGCCAGCACCGCCGTCCGTTTACCGGGATAGCGGCTGGCACAGGACCGGGCGGTGATCTCCAGCATATTGAGAATGGGGATCTCCGTCTTTTCCTGCAAACGGGGCAGAAAATAGTGGGCGGTGTTGCAGGGCATGATGATGCAGTCGGCGCCGCAGCTCTCCAGATGGCGCAGGGCGGAGGTCATCTCCTCCACCGGATCCGGCCCTCCGGTCAGGATAGCCGCCGTTCGGTCCGGGATGGCGCTGTTGCTGTCGATATACACGCGGATATGGTCGTTATCCCCCGCCGCCTTTGTCTGTGTCACGATCTTGATAAACAGGTCCGCTGTAGCCAGGGGGCCCATTCCACCCAGAATACCGATGGTCTTTTTCACTTCCATACTCCTCTCAGCCCGCGATCAGCTCGTGTACCACCTTGATGGCCAGCAGCACCAGCACCACCAGCACCGCGGGCTTGACGATCTTGGACCCGTCCTTGATGGCCAGTCCCGATCCCAGATAATTGCCCGCGATGGAGGACACCGCGCCAATCAGGCCCAGCACCACAAACACCTTGCCGTTCATCAGGGAGGTGAGCAGCGATCCCACGTTGCTGGCCAGATTCACCAGCTTCACGTTGCCGGCGGCGGTGCGCACGTCTATTTTACCCCAGTTGCAGAAAATCAGCAATAAAAAAGTCCCGGTACCCGGGCCGTAGAACCCGTCGTAGGCGCCCACGATCAGCGACGCTGCCAGCACGATAGCCGCCTGCTTTTTCGGCCCGATGTCGCCCCGCTCCTCCGGCAGTGTCCTCTGCCGCAGCACCACGAAGGCCACCACCGGCAGCACCAGCAGCAGCACCCACTTCAGGTACCGTTCATCCAGGGACAGCTGCAGCTTGGTGCCGAAGTGAGCGCCCACCAGCGCCAGGAGGATGGAGGGCACGCCCAGCTTCCAGTCCACATAGTCGCTGCGGATAAACCGCCCGGCGGACACCGCCGTGCCGATGCAGGCGGAGAGCTTGTTGGTGCCCAGAGCCAGGTGAGGCGGCAGGCCCGCCAGAAGGTACGTGGGCACGGAGATGATGCCTCCGCCGCCAGCCACACCATCCATAAAGGACGCCAGGAAAACGCCCACCACCACAATGAGCACCATCCGCGCAGAGAGCTCCATGGGAAACAGTATTGACTGCATATTTCTCTCCTCCCGGTCACTCAAATAGCATATTCCGGTCCACGTTGCCGGTGATTCCGGCCACGCGGCCCGTAAAGCTGTATTGCCACAGGGAAACGGCATAATAGAAGTCCGTCCAGCAGTTGGGATCGGACACCCAGAACGCGTAATCCGACAGAGCCGCCAGGTCATAATCATAGTATCCCTGCTGGCGGTTGAAGTAGATCCCCGCCCGCAGGCCGCCCAGGGTGATGCGGCGGCAGAAGGCCTCGGCGCACCGGCTGACGGTACCGCCGTCCATGTCCGCGGTCCTGGCGTCCGGGGTCTCCACCGGCTCCCAATCGAAAAACACCGGCAGATCCGGCGTCCGTCCGTCCAGAATATACAACACATAGTCTGCCTCAGCGGCGGCCTCCCCCTCATCGGTAGCTTGGGAGAAAAAGTAGACCCCCACCGCCAGGCCTGCCTCCCGGGCGCCTTGAAAATTGGTCTCAAACCAGGCGTCGGTATTCAGCTGTCCCTCGGTGCTGCCCCGATAGCCCAGCCGGATAATGGCAAATTCCACGCCGTCGGCAGCCACCTGGGACCAGTCGATCTCCTGCTGATAGACGGATACGTCGATGCCCTGTCGGACGGTGTAATCCCCGCCTGTGTAGGTCACCACGTCGTCCTGCCCGGCGAAATCCTTCTCCGTCAGATGGCTGACCGCCACCCCCTCGGCCGGTGTGATGGTGATCTGGTTGACCCCGTCGTTGACCTCCACATATTCCGGCGTTCTCTCCGCCGGACGCCGCAGCTCCGAGATCACCGCCGCCAGCGCCAGAATCACCACCAGCGGCAGCAGGATGTGGACCGCGCTTGCACGCCTGCCGGTTCCCCTATTCGCTTTTGTTCCGGTCTTGGTCATGTCGTCCCGCTCCGCCGCATTCTATCAGAATATGTCGAATTATTATAACACACACCGCGCCTGCGCGTAAAGGCCGATCGGCAAAAAAGAGGGACGGCACATGGCCGTCCCATCCGGTTTTTCCCATTTAATTCAGACCCAGCAGTGTCTTTCCGTATCGGTTGAGACAGGGCGTCAGCATCTCATAAGGAATCGTGAACACCTGCTCGCCGGCGGCGTAGGGGGCGATATCGTACACGCCGAAAATGACCTGCATGCCCTCGTCGCAGAAGGCCACCGATCGCTCCATCCAATTGTCCAGTGTCTCGGCGTAGTCCTCAAAGAAATGCACCTTGCCCTCTGCCGACTCCTCATCCGGCAGGGCACGCAGCGTCTCCACCTGGCGCAGCAGCTCCTGCTCCACGGTCTGCTGCAGACGGTCCACGTCTCCCGTCAGGTCCTTCATTGCGATTTCCCGGCCGGTCCGCAGGTCAAAGTTCGCCGTGGAGCGCCACACGTTGGGGTGGGCTCCCCCCGTAAAACTACTGTTGACGGTGGTGACACAGAGCAGGATGCCGCCCGTCCAGAATTCCAGCCCTGTCTCATCGCTGTAGCAGAAATCCTCCTGCTGCCAGAGGCTGTCCTCCTGATGGCCCACCGTCTTGTAGTCCTCCTCGGCGACGGCTGCCATCTCCTCAAACCACTCCACCTCGTCCTGCAGCTTTTCCTCGAAGAAACCGTTGAACGCGTCAGCGGCGGCTTTGGCATCGGCCTTGCTCTGGTCACGTCGGTCATCCTCCGGCACGGAGACTTTCATACGGGGAATCTGATAGCTGTGGCGGATCAGTACCCGGCCGGAATCATCCCGGGCGCAGTGCTCCCCGGTGACCGTATAGGTGGTGATCTCATAGTCCCACCGGCTCCCGTCGGTTTCGGCGGTCCCCTTCAGGACGCTCTCCTCCTCCATGTCCAGGTGATCTGCGCTCTTGGGCACAGCCGCAAAGGCGCCGCACGCCGTCATCAGCAGCGTCAGCACCAGCAGCATCGACACGATACGCAGTTTCTTCATGCTCGTTCCTCATTTCTCCTCCGCCAGGAGGGGGGTAATGCGCCACTCCCCGCCACAGGGCCTCACCAGGGGGCAGGCCAGGGCATAGAGGTCGCTCCGGCGGCTCTCCTGCCGGAACAACTCCGCCGCCGCCTTCCCCAGCTTTGCCACGTCCGCCGCCTTGGTCAGCACGGGGGCTCCCCGCATCTGACGCAGCAGACCTCGTCCGGTGCCGTTGGCCGCCAGAAGCCGCAGATACGGCACCTCCGCCGGCACGTCACCCAACTCCAGCCACGCCGCCAAAACCATGCGGCGCAGACGGGCCATGGGGTAGCGCTTGGTCTTGGCCCGCTCCAGCAGCTCTTCAAGGTCGCCCGCCTCCCTCGCCGCCTGATACAGCCGGTGATAGAGGCCCTCTCTGCCGCCGTCATAGCGGGCCCATTCCTCTTCTTCCATTCGCCGCAGCCGGTCCAGAATCGCCCGGTCACAGCGCCTCAGATCCGCAGGGGCGTTTCCCCGCTCCAGTTCCCGGCGTAGCACCTGTGCCGCCTGGTCAGGCAGACAGGCCAGCGCTTCCTCCGTTCGTCCCGCCAGCAGCAGCCGGCGCACATAGGAGGCCGAGGCGACGCCGTCAGCCACCCCGCCGGCATCGTGTCCGGCTCCCTGTCGCTGGATGGCAACGGGGCGGATATCCGTTCCCCGGAGACAGCGGAGATACTCCACCGCCAGGATGTTGTTTGGCTGACTCAGCAGCGCCGCCAACTCCAAACCCAGCACCGCCGCCACCGCCGCCTGCCGGCGCGCGGCAAAGGTGGAGCCGTCCTCCGGAATGCTTCGCAGAGCCGTCCGGTATTCCTCCCCCTCCAGCGCGTCGGCCACGGCACCCAGGGCCTGCACATCGGCACACTCGGCACCGAAGGCCAGGTCCGTCACCACGCCGGTACGGCGCAGCACCTCCACGCCTCCCCGGGCAAAGGTCTCCGCCGTGGCGGCGGCCCAGGGGGTAGGGATCTCCAGCACCAGGTCGGCTCCGCAGCGCAGGGCCATCTCGGCCCGGGCCAGCTTGTCCGCCACGGCAGCCCCGCCCCGCTGGACGAAGTTGCCGCTCATGGCGCATACGACGGCTCCGGCGCCCCTCTCTCTCAACTGCCGGATCATCCGCGCATGGCCGATATGGAGGGGATTGTATTCACATACTATACCGACAACGTTCATTTTTCTTCTCTGTTCCATTACAAATAGTTACAATTATTTCACAAGGCGCGGCATTCCTCCCGCTATATTGGTCATCATTGTGTCTTTTATGCGGTAGGACGCAAATTGCCCCGTTGTTTTCCATTTTACCCCATTTTTATGGCAAATGCAACGTCTCTTGACAGCTGGCCCCGTCGGCAGGTAAAATAGTAATGAGGTGAGACCTATGAGCGGCAAATGCGAAAGCTGCGCATTTTACAATCTGGACGAGGAATACGACGACTACGTCTGCGACGCGGACATGGATGAGGACGATATGGTCCGCTTTCTGGCCGGGCAGACGGGGGAATGTCCTTTCTGGCGGCCGGGCGATGAGTACCGTACCGCCAGAAGGCAGTAATACGAACCCATGCGGCACCGGCACAGCCAGTGCCGCAGTTTTTTGTTCCCCATTTTCCCCCTCGCTTTTCGTCGTAAGCTGTGATATGATGACGATAAACATCACAGTCCCCATAAGGAGGTAACTGCCTGTGGATATTTTTGATATTCTCGGCCCGGTGATGGTGGGCCCCTCCAGCTCTCATACCGCCGGTGCCGCCCGTATCGGCTACATGGCCCGGACACTGCTGGGCAGCCGTCCTGTGACGGCTCACATCCATCTTCACGGTTCCTTTGCCGAAACCGGCGTGGGCCACGGCACGGATCGGGCCCTGGTGGGCGGTCTGCTGGGCATGAAGCCCGATGATCTCCGCCTGCCCTTCGCCTTTGAAGAGGCAAGAAAACAGGAGTTGGACTACACCATCGATGAGATCGAGCTGCCGGACGCCCATCCCAACACCGCCGTCATCGAGGTGGACGGTGAGGGCGGACGGCACCTGGAGATGCAGGCCTCCTCCCTGGGCGGCGGCCGCATCATGGTCAATAAGCTGGACGGCATCGAGGTCAACTTCACCGGGGCCTACAACACCCTGGTCATCCACAATCAGGATGAAAACGGCGCCGTGGCCATGGTCACCGGCATCCTCAACCAGCTCCATGTCAACGTGGCCAACATGAGCGTCAACCGTCACAAGCGGGGCGGGGACGCCCTCATGGTCATTGAGACGGATCAGCATCTGCTGCTTCACCAGGTGGACTTCCTGCGGCAGCTGGACGGTATCCTGTCCATCACATACTACGATAAGGAGGACGAGGACGATGGCTCTCAATTCGATGCATGAGATCTTCCGGCAGATGGAGGAGGCCCACCTGTCCTTCTGGGAGGTGGTCCTGGCCTACGACGTGGAGGAGCGCCAGGTGAGTCCTGAGGAGTCCAAGGCCAAGATGCTGCTGACCTGGCAGGCCATGCGGGACGCGGCCGATGCCTACACCGGTCAGCGCCGCAGCGTCAGCGGTCTGGTAGGCGGAGACGGCATGAAGATGCGCCATTTCAACCTGCGGGGCGAGGCCATGTCCGGCGGCTACGTCAGCGAGGTCATCGCCGAGGCGCTGAGCATGGCCGAGTCCAATGCCTGCATGCGCCGGATTGTGGCGGCGCCTACGGCGGGAGCCTGCGGCGTGCTGCCGGCGGTGCTGCTGCCGCTGGAACTGAACCAGCGCCAGATCCTGGAGGCCCTGTACGTGGCCAGCGGCATCGGCATGGTCATCGCCGCGAAGGCCTCCATTGCCGGAGCTTCCGGCGGCTGTCAGGCGGAGATCGGCACCGCCTCCGCCATGGCGGCGGGCGCACTGGTAGCCGTCCGGGGCGGCAGCGGCACTCAGATCGGTCACGCGGTGGCCATGGCGCTGAAGAATCTCATGGGCCTGGTCTGCGATCCCGTGGCCGGGTTGGTGGAGGTGCCCTGCGTCAAGCGCAACGTTATCGGCGCCGTCAACGCTGTCAGCGTGGCGGATATGGCCATGGCCGGCATTCAGAGCCGCATCGACGTGGACGAGGTCATTGAGGCCATGGGCCAGGTGGGTCGCCGCATGCCGGTGGAGTTCCGAGAGACGGCTCTGGGCGGTCTGGCCGCCACCCCCACCGGGAAGGCCGTTAAGGAGCGGATGCAGGCCAGCCGCAGAAGATAACATAAAGACAAATAAAAATGCCGCATTTACCGCGGCATTTTTATTGATTCCCATCCTTTTCCTGCAAACGAACCGGATTTGTTTCCCTCCTTGACGCGGGCCATGTTTTTCGATAAAATAGGACAAACTGGTGAAAAATGCCCATTTTCCAAGGAGGATTCTGATAGATGGCAAACGGATTCATTGACAAGGCGCGCATCACCTGCCGGGCCGGCAACGGCGGCAACGGTGCGGTGGCCTTCCACCGGGAGAAATACATTGCCGCCGGCGGCCCGGACGGCGGCGACGGCGGCGACGGCGGCTCCATCATCCTGCAGGTGGACGACAACATGTCCACGCTGATGGACTTTCGCTACAAGCGCAAGTATGTGGCCTCCAACGGCGTGGATGGCCAGGGCGGCCGCAAGTCCGGCAAGGACGGTCAGAGCCTGACCATCCGGGTGCCCCGGGGCACCCTGGTCCGGGACGCAGAGACCAATGAGATCATTAAGGATATGTCCGACGACGAGCCCTACGTCCTGTGCAAGGGCGGTCGGGGCGGCTGGGGCAACCAGCACTTCGCCACCCCCACCCGTCAGGTGCCCCGCTTCGCCAAGGCGGGTCTCCCCGGCGAGGCCCACGACGTGATCCTGGAGCTGAAGCTACTGGCCGATGTGGGACTGGTGGGCTTCCCCAACGTGGGCAAATCCACCCTGTTGAGCGTGGTCAGCAAGGCCCATCCCAAAATCGCCAACTACCACTTCACCACCCTCTACCCCAATCTGGGCGTGGTGTATGTGGACGAGGGCGTCAGCTTCGTCATGGCGGATATCCCCGGCATCATCGAGGGCGCCAGTGAGGGCGCCGGTCTGGGCCACGATTTTCTGCGTCACATCGACCGGTGCCGCCTGCTGGTCCACCTGGTGGATGTGTCCGGCAGCGAGGGCCGGGACCCCATCGCCGACTTTGACGCCATCAACGCCGAGCTGAAGGAGTACAGCGCCGAGCTGGCCAAGCGGCCTCAGATCGTAGTGGCCAACAAGATCGACCTGCTGTACGACACGGAGCAGTTGGACGCCTTCCGCGCCCACGTGGAGGATCTGGGCTATGAGTTCTTCGCCATGTCCGCCGCCACCCACCAGGGCACCCGGGAGCTGGTGCAGCGCATCGGCCAGCGCCTGGCGGATCTGCCGCCGGTGGTGGTCTATGAGCCGGAGTACGTGCCCCGCCCGCCGGAGGTGGATATGTCCGAGCCCCTGCACATCGAGCGGGACGACCACACCTGGCTGGTGGAGGGTCCCTGGCTCCAGCGACTCATGTCCAACATCAACTTCTCCGACTATGAGAGCCGCATGTATTTCGACAAACAGCTCCGTGCCTCCGGTCTATTCGATCAGCTGGAGCAGATGGGCATCCAGGACGGTGACATCGTGTCCATGTACAATCTGGAGTTCGAGTATCAGAGATAACTTTTCCCCTGCCCTCCCCTTCGGGAGGGCAGTTTTTTGCATTTTTTGCGATTTTTGCGTATAATCCACCGGTTTTTTGCCACACTATGTGGCGAAAGGGGTGGAAAACGCCATGTATTATCACGATCTGACGGATCTCATCAACCGGGATTCCGCCGCTTACACCTACTATTATTCTCTGGCGCCAAAGCTGCAGCAGATGCTCCAGGACCGTTCCATCGGCTCCCTGGACGAGATGCGCCGTGCCGTGGAGGACATCCGCATCTCCCAGCGTCCCGAGGCCTTTTGACACGTCGCGCTCTGCCCTCCGGCGGGGTGTGCTTTGTCGAAGCCGTTCGATTAGGTTTCACTAACTTTTTTCGAGAACCTATTGACAACAGACGGATTTGTGCTATTATAAATGAAGTTAGATTAGACTAACTATTGTTGAAATGGGGGGAACACGGTTGTCGGAGGAGCTGATCATACGCAGCGCCGCGCCCACGCTGGCCGGGCTGAAGACGGGCAGTCTGTTCCCCTGCCGCTTTGACTCTCGGGAACAGCTCACGGAAGAGATCCGGGAGGTAAACCGCCGTCTGGGGCGAAAGGGCATGCGGCTCCTCCCTCTCCGGATCGAGGGCGGCAACACCCTGCTGTACCTCTACCGTCCCCAGCGGCTGCAGCGGGATCTGGAGAACGTCGAGACCCGAAAGCTGCTGGCCGAGGCCGGCTACGATGACTTCCGTCCCGGTCGGTGCCTGCCCCGCTTGATGGGCCGTCTGCGCCGGGGCGGGGAATTTCCCCATGAGGTGGGTTTGTTCCTCAGCTATCCGCCGGAGGACGTCAGGGGCTTCATTCGGTACAAGGGCCGGAACTGCAAGTGCGTGGGCTGCTGGAAGGTCTACGGTGACGCTGAGCAGGCCCGCCGCCGCTTCGAGAGTTACCACCGCTGCACCGACCGCTGCTGCCGTCGGTATGCCATGGGCGCAACCCTGGACGATCTGCTGGTACCGGGATCATAAGAAACGGAGTCTTATCACACATATCCTCATCTTTCCTACCAATAGGCCAAGGGCCGCTCCCCTGTGCGCGGGAAGCGGCCCTTGGCCTTTAAAAAAACAAACGGGAGAGCGATGCTCTCCCGTTTGCCTTTTCGTTTGTTACTCGGCGGGGTAAACAGAGACCTGCTTACGATCCTTGCCCAGCCGCTCGAAGCGCACAACGCCGTCCGCCTTGGCGAACAGGGTGTCGTCGGTGCCGATGCCCACGTTCTTACCGGGGTGGATGTGGGTGCCGCGCTGACGGACCAGGATATTGCCGGCCAGAACGTGCTGTCCGTCGGCGCGCTTGGGGCCAAGGCGCTTGGACTCGGAATCACGGCCGTTCTTGGTGGAGCCCATACCTTTTTTATGGGCAAAAAACTGCAGACCGATATGAAGCATTAGTCAGTACCATCCTTTCTGTAAGATGATCGAGGGAAAAGGAGGACTTACGCCTCCATCACTTCGATGTTTTCCGGATACTCGTCGTGAAGCTCGGCCAGATAGACCATCAGCCCCGTCAGCAGAGACTGACAGGTACTCTCCGCCGTCTGGGAGAGGCCTCCCGGCAGACGGAACGCGATGGCGCCGTTCTTCTCGTCGACTTTCACCGAGGCACACAGCCCCATCACCTCGTTGATGGTGGCGTCGATGAGACGCACCGCGCTGGTGATGGCCGCGCAGACGATGTCCTCGCCCGCCTCGGCATAGCCGCTGTGGCCCTCCGCATCAAACCCGTTGATGCGCCCTTCCTCTGTGAGGAATGTCACACTCGTCATGCTTGTCCCTTAGAAGGAGATCTTGCCGATCTCGACCTTGGTATAGGGCTGACGATGGCCCTGACGTTTGCGGTAGCCCTTCTTGGGGGTGTACTTGAACACGCGGATCTTCTTGCCCTTGCCGTTCTTGACGACCTTGGCGTCCACCTTCGCGCCCTCCACCACGGGAGTGCCAAACTTGGTGTTCTCGCCGTCCACGATGGCCAGAACCTGGTCGAACACCACGTCCTCGCCGGCCTCCGCGTTCAGCTTCTCGATGAACAGCGTGTCGCCCTCAGCGACGTTGTACTGCTTGCCACCGGTCACGATGATTGCCTGCATACCTTGTTGCACCTGCCTTTCCTTTATTACGGTCTCGCTGTCGGGGGTGTCCGGCCCGGAGCCGGCCCTTTAGACCCATTCAAAGCGGCTAGAATAGTTTATCAGCGTCTGTCAAGTTTGTCAACAGAAAAATGGCCCGATTTTTTTGTTTTTTTTCGCTTTTTCCCCGCAATATTTGCCACTTATGCCGGGAAGGTTGCAACTTTTCTCTGGCTGTGCTATATATTATTGTGTAAAAATTTGGGCTTTCCAGAAAGTTGGCGATGAAACCTTGAGCCAGACGACCGCCCGCCGCGCCCGCTACGACGTGGATATGACCAGCGGCAGCATCACCCGGCATCTGATCCTCTTTGCCCTGCCCCTGCTGGCGGGCAACGTGTTCCAACAACTCTATAATATGGTGGACACCTGGGTGGTGGGCAACTACGTGTCCAACGAGGCCTTCTCCGCCGTAGGCAGTGTGGGGCCCATCGTCAACATGCTGATCGGCTTTTTCATGGGCCTGAGCAGCGGCGCCGGTGTGGTCATCAGCCAGTACTACGGTGCCCAGCGCTACGGCAAGGTCTCCCAGACCGTCCACACCGCCATGGTGGTCACCCTTTTTGTGGGCATCGCCTTTACCGGGCTGGGCCTGGGACTGGCACCCCTCCTGCTGCGTCTTATGAACACGCCGCCGGAGGTCATGCCGGAGTCCACCGCCTATCTCTCCATCTATTTCTCCGGCATCATGGGCCTGCTGATCTACAACATGGGTGCCGCTATTCTCCGGGCCGTGGGCGACAGCCGCCGTCCCTTCTACTTCCTCATCGTATCCGCCGGGCTGAATACGGTGCTGGACCTCTTTTTCGTGCTGCGGCTCCATCTCGGCGTCCGGGGCGTGGCTCTGGCCACCATTATCGCCCAGGGCGTGTCCGCCGTGCTGGTATTGATCGTGCTGCTGCGGTACAACTCCTGCATCCGTCTGATCCCGAAGCAGCTGGCCATCCACTGGGATCTGTTGCGGCGCATCCTCAAGGTGGGGCTGCCCGCCGCGCTGCAGATGGCTGTCACCGCCTTTTCCAACATCTTTGTCACCGGCTACATCTATCACTTCGGCGCCGACTGCATGTCCGGCTGGACGGCCTACACCAAGATCGACCAGATCATGTTCCTGCCCATGCAGTCGTTGGCTCTGTCCGCCACCACCTTCGTGGGCCAGAACCTGGGCCACGGCGACGCCGACCGGGCCCACCGGGGTACCCGGACAGCTCTGCTGCTGTCTCTGGGAATGACGGCGGTCCTCATGGTGCCGGTGATCCTCTTTGCGCCCCAGCTCACCGCCTTCTTCAACGCCAAGCCGGAGGTGGTCGCCTTCGGCACGCTGATGCTGCGGTATATCTCACCCCTCTATCTCCTGTGCTGCATCAACCAGGTCTATTCCGGCGCCCTCCGGGGTGCCGGCGACAGCCGGGCCCCCATGGTGATGATGCTCAGCTCCTTCGTTGTGTTCCGGCAGATTTACCTCTACGTCATGTCTCATTACATCTCCAACACCCTGCTGCCCATTATCATGAGCTATCCCGCCGGCTGGCTGCTGTGCTCCATGATGACGCTGGCCTATTACCACCTCGTCGCTTCCCGCCGCAAAACGCTGGACCTGTGAGGAAACATCTATGATCTATGCCGTCAGCGATATCCACGGCTGCTATGACGCCTGGCTGCGGCTGCTGGAGGCCATCTCCTTCTCCGGCAGCGACACCCTGTATGTGCTGGGCGATATGGTGGACCGGGGGCCGGAGCCCGTGGGGCTCCTCCGGGACATGATGGCCCGATCCAACGTGATCCCCTTGCTTGGCAATCACGAATATATGATGGCCAGCGTTCTCCGGCGGCTGCTGGTGGAGATCACCGACGACAACGCCGAGAGCTATCTGACCTCCGACGACCTCATGGCCTACGCCGCCTGGATGGAAAACGGTGCCGGAACCACGCTGGCCCAGCTGCGCCGCCTGTCCCGGGAGGAGCGCGCGAATCTGCTGGCGTACCTGGGGGACTTCTCCCTCTATGAGGAGGTATCCGCCGGCGGCCGGGACTTTGTGCTGGTCCACGCCGGGTTTGAGCCTTTCGTCCCCGGGAGGCCCCTTCGGGAGTACGGCGTGGAACACACCCTCTTCACCACGCCCTCACCGGGCACGGACTATTTTCCGGACCGCTGGCTGATCACCGGCCACGTCCCCACCCCGGACTGCCGCATTCATCAGGACGGCCGCCATTTCTCCATTGACTGCGGCTGCTGCTTCGGCGGCAGTCTGGCCGCCCTGCGGCTGGACGATCTGCAGGAATTTTACGTGCCGGGCCTGTCCGGCTGCGCGTATAGCGTATAGGAGGTACATATGAGTTATAAGGGAAGAACAAAAAAGGCCCGTTATCTGTGGCTGATTCCGCTGGCTATTCTGCTGGCGGCCACCCTGTACGCCACCGGTCTGCTCTATCCCGACGGGAAATCCCAGTCCCCCGACCCGGCGCTGTCCGACTGGATGTCCCCGCTGGGCGACGACAGGCCCTTGAGCCTCATCAATATCCCCGGTACCCATGACAGCGCCACCCGGTACATCTTCCCCGACTACTTCCTGCAGGATCAGGACACCGGCATCCTGCAGCAGCTGGAAAACGGCTACCGGTACCTGGACGTGCGTGTGGCCCTGGACAAGGACAGACGCGGCCTGGAGATGATCCACGCCTTCGGCACCTGCCGCACCGGCCCGGCGGTCTGGTCCAAAGCGCTGACCTTTGACGACCTGGTGGCCGACACCCTGGCGTTTTTGGACGCCCACCCCGGGGAGACCGTGATCTTCTGCGTGAAGCCGGAACGCTCTTCCGACGACGCCAGCTACATCCGCGGTCTGCTGGCGAACAAGGTCGCCCAGGCACCGGAACGGTGGTTCGTGGAGAACCGGATCCCCACTCTGGGGGAGGCCCGGGGCCGCATCGTCCTGTGCCGCCGGTACGACGATCTGACGGGAACCGGGATCGGGTTTGTCCATGGGCTGGACTTCTATTGGACCGATCAGGGGGGCGAGACGGTGCTGGAAAACCCCGTCGCCGCGGAAGGGAACGGAGCCTTCACCCTGGCGGTGCAGGACCGGTATCACTACGGTGTGGAGGACAAGTGGAACGCCGTGCTGTACACCCTGCGCAACACCTCCGCCTCAGAGGACACCTTCTGCCTCAACTTCCTCAGCACGGCCCAGGGCACTCTGCCCCATCCCCGGAAGTTTGCCGCGCAGCTGAACCAGCGTTTCCTGGCGACGGAGCTGACCGCCGGCACCCCTTACGGCATTATTCTGTTCGACTTTGCCGACACCGACCTGGCTCGGGCGGTGATCGACACGAATCTGGTCCCGTGATCGGGACACGGCCGTTCAGCAGATGATCATGGAACAAATCCTGTAAAGGCGCCGTCCTTTTCACAAACCATTGTGCCGAACAACAGACGCGGAGAGGTTTTCCCTCTCCGCGTCTGTTACTTTATGTAAGCTCCTCCAGCAGAAACTCCTCCACCTCCGCCGGACGCATAATGCTGACCTCGTAGGCGGTCCGCTCCTCTGTCCCCGTAGGAGTCATCTTGGTGTAGGTGCGGCTCTGAACCCGGCCCTCCACCGTCATGTGCCGCCCCACCGGCATGGCCGCCGCCTGCTGGGCCACAGCGCCCCAGGCGATACAGGGGAGGTAGTCTGCCCGGCCGTAGCGGCGGTTCACGGCCAGGATGATGTCGCAGATATCCCGTCCCAGGGGCGTCCGCCGAAGGATGGGGGCCTTGCAGATGACGCCGGAGAGCTGGATACAGTTCTCCGGGCCATTGCCTCCCCGCTCCAGCTGCCGGGCAAACACGGAGATCACCAGACGCCGGCCCTGTCCGCTTTTGTTGTTGAAGGAACGCAGCTGCCCCACCACGCGGATGCGGTCGCCTTCGGTCAATGGCGTCTGCTCCAGCAGCACGCCCGGCGTCACCACCATCAGTTCATCGGTTTGGCCGCTGAGCCGCGGCACCGACAGGGGGAATTTATAAAAGCTCTCCCCATGGTTCACATGGGATAGATACGGCGCTCCGGCCACGTCGCCGCAGAGGATCACCCGGTTGAAATTTTGCTCCATCTCTCCACCTCGTTCGTTCAGATGGGCAAATATATGTGCCGCAGCGAGTGAATATGCTCTTTTCAAACGGCTGGTTTTATGGCATAATGAAAGATACTGTGACAAAGGAGGACCCGCTATGCGCTACAAGGGAAAAGTCTACCGTCCGCCCAGCGAGGCCTACAGCCTCATCGTCCAGGTCACCTACGGCTGCAGTCACAACCGCTGCGCCTTCTGTGACATGTACGATGACAAGCACTTTGCCTTGCGGCCCATGGAGGAGATCCGGGAGGACTTTGAGATGGCCCGGCAGGTCTACCGCCACGTAGAGCGGGTCTTTCTGGCCGACGGTGACGCCCTGATGCGTCCGGCCGGACAGCTGTCGGAGATCCTGGGCTGGATCTACGACCTGTTCCCGGAGTGCCAGCGGGTCACCTGCTACGCCTCCCCCACCAGCATCCACGTCAAATCCGAGGACGAGCTGCGCACCCTCCGTCACCAGGGACTCACCATGGTCTACATGGGACTGGAGTCCGGCTGCGACAAGGTGCTGGAGAAGATGACCAAGGGCCACGACGCCGCCTCCATCATCGCCGCAGGGCAGAAGGCCCGGCAGTGCGGTCTGGCTCTCAGCGTCACCGCTATCTCCGGCCTGGGCAGTCTGGATCTGCTGGAGGACCACGCCCTGGGCACCGCCCAGGCTCTGTCCGCCATGAAGCCTGAGTATATCGGCCTGCTGACGCTGATGGTGGAGCCCGGCACGCCGCTGGAGCGATGGGTGCAGGAGGGCAGTTTTGTGGTGCCTCGGGCACCGGATATCCTCCGGGAGACGGATATCTTCCTCCACCACATCGACAGCGAGGGCAGCGTCTTCCGCATGAACCACGCCAGCAACTATCTGACCCTTAAGGGCACCCTGAACCGCGACAAGGAGGCTCTTCTGGCCCGGGTCCATCAGGGCATGGCCGGCCACGGCCTGCGCCCCGCTTATCTGCGGGCACTGTAAAGGGCAATCCATTGCCGGTCCAGTTTGGCTGCGGAAAACCTTCCGTGTTAGCTCTTCCATATTATTCATCACGATACTAACTATTTCCATCAATATACTAAGCTAATCAGCCATAGAAAAGGAGAGTCTTTCCCATGAATATTGCCCTGTTTTACGCCATGCGCGGCGAGATCGCCAGCATGCTCCACGGCGACGACACCCCTCTGCTGCAAACAGTGGCAGGCGTGGAGTTCTACCACATCCGGCCCAACGTCATCGCCTGCTGCGGCGGTGTGGGCAAAGTGAACGCCGCCATGGCCACCCAGCTGCTCATCACCCTCTACCACCCCGACCTCATCATCAACGTGGGCGTGGCCGGCTGCTTTGAGAACGTCTCCATCGGCACGGTGGTGCTGGCGGAGGGCTTCGTCCAGCACGACTTCGATACCAGCGCCATCGACGGCTGGGGCACGGAGGGCGTGGTGGCCACGGTGAACTGCAAGATCTTCCCCACCGCCGATCTGGATCGGGCCAAGGCCGCCATGAACGCCATTGGCCTGCCCTATCGCACCGGCCTCGTTGCCACCGGCGACTGGTTCGCCACCGACACGCCCCGGGCCCGCCACATCGCCGAGGTGTTCCATCCCCTGCTGTGCGAGATGGAGGGCGGCGCCGTGGCCCACGTATGCCTGCGCAATGAGGTCCCCTTTATGGCCATCAAGTCCGTGTCCGACTGCCTGTTCGGCGACAATGACTTCGCCTTCAACTTCCCCGCCGCCATGGAAAAGCTGGACGCCGTGGTGCTGGACTTTATCGACCATCTGGAGGGCTGACCATGGAACGGATCGCCAGCTTTACCGTGGACCACACCGTTCTGGTGCCGGGCCTGTACCTGAGCCGCCGGGACGGCCATGTGGTCACCTTCGACTTGCGCTTCAAGCGCCCCAACACCGCCGATTTGCTGACCAACGCCCAGCTCCACTCAGTGGAGCACCTCATCGCCACCATGCTGCGCAACAGCCCGGAGAAGGACGCCGTCATCTACTTCGGCCCCATGGGCTGCCAGACCGGCTTTTACTTCCTTTTTGACGGTTCCCGTCTCACCGATGTCGAGGCCATTGCCCTGCTGCAGCGCTGCTTTGCCGATGCCGCCGTCTACGGCGGCCCCATGCCCGGTCGGAGCGCCGCGGAGTGTGGAAATTATGTCAACTTAGATCTGGAACTTGCCAAGGACTGCTGCGCCTGGTACGCCGATCTCATCGCCGGCTGGACGGAGGCACAACTGGCCTATCCCCAGGCCTGACGAACCACACGAAATCATAAACAAGGAGCTTCTCTGCCCATGAGAACCGATGTCAAAAATCAGACCATGAACCTGGTTTATGCCGCCATGTGTCTGGCGCTGTGCCAGGTACTGCCCCTGCTGACGGGCCAGATCCCCCAGATCGCCCAGCTGTTCAGTCCCATGCACATCCCCGTGCTGCTGGCTGGATTTCTCTGCGGTCCCTGGTGGGCAATGGCCGTGGGCTTCATCGCCCCGCCCCTGCGGCATGTACTGTTCCACATTCCCGCCTACCCCACCTTCGTGGCCATGGCCCTTGAGCTGGCCGCCTACGGCCTCATCAGCGGCCTGATGTACCGTAAGCTGCCCCGGAAGACACCCTACATCTACGTCACGCTGATCGTGGCCATGATTGTGGGCCGTATTGTGTCCGGCCTTGCCAACGTGGTGCTGTACAGTCTGGGCGCCAAGGAGGGCGTCTATACCCTGGCTATGTTCCTCTCCGCCCATTTTGTCAAGGCCTGGCCGGCGTTGATCCTCCACATCGTGCTGATCCCCATACTGGTGCTGGCCCTTCAGCGGGCACATATTATTAAAAAGTAACTTTCCGAAAAGCAGCCGTCGGTTATCCGGCGGCTCTTTTTTCTGCCCAAAATTACCACTGTTTCATCATGAATATACCGCTGTCTCCGGGAAAAGCTATGGTTGCGATACCCAGAGAGCGTATTGCTCAAACAACTTGAAAGGAGAAACGATTATGTCCAGCAAGAACAACAACAAGCTGAACGTCCCTGAGGCTCGTGCCGCTATGGATAAGTTCAAGATGCAGTCTGCCAATGAGGTGGGCGTGAACCTGAAGGAAGGCTACAACGGCGACCTGACCTCCCGTGAGGCCGGCTCCGTCGGCGGCCAGATGGTCAAGAAGATGATCGAGTCCTACGAGAAGAGCCTGTAAATCACCGGACCTTTTCGTCAGAAGCAGAGGGCCTGCCGCTTGCGCGGCGGGTCCTCTTTTTGCCGCAGTCCCGGCGGGGCTCATATCTCCGGCAGGCCGCCCCACAGCAGCCAGATCCCCGCCAGCAGCAGCTTATCCTGGGGGGCAAAGCCGTTCCATTTCTCCAGCAGAGGCAGCTCCTGCTCCTCCACCGTCTGTCCCCGCCGGTCCCGCAAGGCCCGCTGTACGCACAGCACGCCGCAACCGCCCATGCTGGACAGGGTCAGGCTGCTGCGCCGGCCCAGGCCGTAGCTGACCACCTGCGCCGTCTGCCACATCGGGTGGTAAATTCCTTCCGGCACCAGAAGCGTCCGGCAATGCAGTTCCCTCCCCCATATCCGTGCCGCGCCCTCCGGCGACATGGCGCACAGGTCCCACCGTCCGCTCTCCGCGCCGGGGCAGACTGCCACGCCTGCCGGCAGCGCCCGACCCAGGCGGGGGGAACAAAAACAGACGCTCCCTCCCATTATCTTCACCTCTGCCCTTATTTTTCACCGTCCGCCGCATTTTATGCTGCGCCAGGCGTTTTTTGTGTTATAATGAAAATAGAGCTTATGATCCCGGAAAGGGGGCATCGCCGTGCATATCAAAGAACACTGGAACACCGTCAACCGCCATCGTGCCCTGGTGCGGTCCTATTGCTTTCGGCTGGGGCTGGTGTGGCAGGGTCTGACCCACGATCTGTCCAAATACTCCCCGGTGGAGTTCTGGCGGGGCGCCAGGTATTACCAGGGCTACCGCTCTCCCAACGACCAGGAGCGGATGGAGACCGGCGTCAGTCTGTCCTGGCTCCACCACAAGGGCCGCAACCGCCACCACTTCGAGTACTGGATCGACTACTGCCTGGATCAGGACGGCAAGGTCTATATCGGCGGATGCAAAATGCCCAAGCGATACGTGGCGGAGATGTTCTGCGACCGGATCGCCGCCTGCCGTGTCTATCAGGGGGACAAATATACCGACGCCTCCCCCTATGACTATTATCAGAAGAGCAAGGGCCACATCCTCATCCACCCCGAGACCAGCGCCCTGCTGGATCGGTGGCTCCTGCTGCTGAAGGAGTACGGCGAGGCCATCGCCTTTGCCCATATCCGCCAGGAGTTGAAGGATGAAAACTACTAAGAGACTCTGTTAAGAATAAAACGTTCTTTTTTACACATATTTTCTTGATTTTTTGTCCGCTACGGTATAAAATGTTCCTCGACATTTTACGGAAAGGGAACCTTACAAGATGATTCATCCCTACAAAACCAGAGCGGGCGGCGCCACTGTGACGGTCTTTGTGCCCTATGACTGCCAGAACAACTGCCCCTTCTGCATCAATAAGCGCGAATACGCCGACTGCAGCGGTTTCAGTCTGCCGGCCATCATCGAGAGCATCCGCACCATGGACGGCATCACCCCCTATTGTGACTTCGTGTTCACCGGCGGCGAACCCTTTGCCGATCTGGGCGCCCTGCAGCAGATGTTGGACGTAATCCCCACCACCCATAAGGTCTATATCAACACTACCTTCCCCGTCCAGAGTCACACCACACTGGACGAGATGCTGGCCTTCACGGAGCGGAACAAGGAGAAGATCACCTGCGTCAACATCTCCCGCCACCTGCAGAAGTACGTGGAGGAATCCCCGGATGAGGTGATTGCCCGCATCGCCTGCCCCAAGCGGATCAACTGCGTGCTCTACAAGCACTATCCCGTGGACAAGCTGCCTGCCTATGTAGAGCGGTTCCTGCGCTACCACATCCCCGTCCAGTTCCGTTACGACTACACCGAGACCACGCCGGAGAACCTGTATGAGGAGGAGAATGACCGGATCCTCCAGGATCTGAAGCGTTTCTTCACCTACAAGGGTCTGGACGGCTGCCGGATGCGCAACGGCTTCCACTTTGAGTACAAGGGTCTGCACATGACCTACCACAAAACTCTGCCCTACTCCACCATCGTGGAGACGGACGAGCAGGGCGTCACCTACGACATCCTCTACGACATCATCATCAAGCAGACCGGCGAGATCCACTCCGACTGGACCGGCGTCCCCCTGGATATAGAGGCCTATCGCCATGCGGTGTTCGAGCCCTATGACCTGAAGGTCATCAACGGCACCATCGACTTCTGATCGAAATGCGCGCATAACAAAACCCGACCGGACTTTCGTCCGGTCGGGTTTTCTGTTGTTTTCGGAAGTCAGCGCACGATGCACTCCAACGTTTGTCCATCCACCGTTGCGGTGATAGTCACCTGACCACCGGCTTTGCGGGTGACGACGCCATCCGCGTCCACCGTCACCTTGCTGGTATCTTCACTCTTCCAGGTTATCTCTTTAGCGTCGATCACCTGGTTTTTGTTGCCAGTGTCGATGATGATAAGTGCCACCGCCTCACTGTCGACGGTCACGTCATACTGATTGCCCAGCATAGGTAGCGCCTGACCGCTCCATGCCGCGCCGATAGCCAGATCCTTCTTGGCGGGCGTGGGATCCGGTGTCGTGTTGCCGCCCTGGTTGGGGTCGGGATCCGGCGTGGTATTGCCGCCCTGGTTGGGGTTGGGATCCGGTGTGGTATTGCCGCCCTGGTTGGGGTCAGCCCCCTGATTGGGATCGGCCTCCGTCACCTTCACCGCACACTGGGCGGACAGCTTACCCTCCTCATCGGAGGCGGTGATGGTCACCTCGCCCGGGCTCACGGCGGTCACGTTGCCCTGCTCATCCACCGTGGCCACAGCCTCGTCGCTGCTGAACCACAGCACCTTCTCCACGCCGTTGGCGTTCAACGCCCGGATCTCGCCCACGGACAGGTCCGCCGCGGCGGGCTCCACCGTCAAAGTGATCTCCACCGGGGTCGGATCATTCCGGTGCAGCCACTGGGAGATCTTGTCACCGAAAAAGGAATAGATCAGCACCGCCGCCAGCAGCACCACCACCACGATCAGGGCCGGCCCCAGGATATTGGGACCCCTGTCATGGCCCTCCACACGGCGGCCGGCACCCTTTTTCCGGGGCTTCGGCTTCACACCGCCGTCAAAATAGGCGTCATCCTCCGCGCAGAAGGGGCAGCTCTTATAGCTGTCGGAGAACATCTCTCCGCACTTCGGGCACTTCAAAAGGCTCATGGTCATCCTCCGTAAAAAACGCCGCCGGGCAGCGTGGACATAGTCAAATTCTTACATTTACATAATACTCAAAATCCCCTCGCTCGTCAACTGTCATTCCCCGAAATTCAATCTTTTTTTACAAGTTGGCCTTCCGTTCTTGCTTTTCCCCCGTTAGTTTTCTATAATGGGAACGAGAAATAATACAGGGGAGGAAACCGTCCACCATGAGCACCATGATCATCGGCATCGCCGGCGGTACCGGCAGCGGCAAGACCACGTTGACGAAGCACCTGGCATCACAGTTCGGCACGGATATCAGCGTCGTGCACCACGACAACTACTATAAAAAGCAGGACCGCCCCTTTGAGGAGCGATGCAAGCAGAACTACGACCATCCCGACGCCTTTGACACGGAGCTGATGATTGAGGATCTGAAGAAGCTGAAGGCCGGTCAGACCATCTACTGCCCGGTATATGACTACTCCATCCACAACCGCACCGACAAAACCGTGGAGGTCAAGCCCACCAAAGTGGTCATCGTGGAGGGCATTCTGATCTTCCAGAACAAGGAGCTGCGGGACCTGATGGATATCAAGATCTTCGTGGAGACCGACGCGGATGTGCGGATCCTGCGCCGCGCCCTCCGCGACGTGGAGCAGCGGGGCCGTTCTCTGGAGTCTGTGGTCAACCAGTATCTGACCACCGTCAAGCCCATGCACGAGCAGTTTGTTGAGCCCACCCGGAAGTTTGCCGACATCATCGTGCTGGAGGGCGGCCACAATCTGGTGGCGCTGGATCTGATCATGCAGCGCATCGCCAACCACGTGGCGGAGAACTGATATGAGGGCGCTTCCCCGTCTTATTTTGGGGTCTGTATGCCTGCTGCTGGCCGTCTATTTCCTCATGCCACTGGGCGTTGGGATCCTTCACCTGGGCATGGTCTGGCCGGCAGCGCTGCTGCTGCTCATCGCCTCGGTGTGCTTCTTTCCCCGGTGGCCATCCCGCCTGCCCCGCTGGCTGCGGCGTACCGCCGCTGTGGGAATCGCCGTGGGCGCGACGACGGTGCTGACCGTTCTTCTCCTGATGGTCCGGGCCTCCCTGGACCGTCCCCATGAGGCTGATCCTCCGGCGACGGTCATCGTCCTGGGCTGCCAGGTGCGGTCCGACGGACGGCCCAGCGTCATGCTGCAAAGCCGCATCGACGCGGCGTATGCCTATCTCGCCGCCCATCCGGACGCCGTGTGCGTGGCCTCCGGCGGCATGGACGACGCGGAGACCGTCACCGAAGCTGCCTGCATCCGGGATACGCTGGTGGCCATGGGTATTGACCCGGCGCGCATCTACACGGAGGAGCGTTCCGGCTCCACCTATGAAAACCTCACCTATTCCGCCGCGGTCATCGCCGACAAGGGTCTGGATTCCCACGTGGCTCTGGCCACGGACAACTTCCACGAATATCGTGGCCAGTTCTTTGCCCGCCGGGCGGGGTTGATCCCCTGTTCCATCGGTTGTACCTCCTACTGGGCGCTGGGTCCCGGCTACTGGGCCAGGGAGGTCCTGGGCGTCCTGGCTGCCTGGGCGCGGGGCTATTGAATCCATATGCGGAAACGACCCGGAGGGTATCCCTCCGGGTCGTATTATTGTCGGTCAAAACCCCAGTACTGCGCCCACCACGGCGCTGGCCAGAATGAACACGATGGGATGGAGCTTTCTGGTGGGCTCCACCCAGCGGGTCAGCACCAACAGCACCACCGCCAGGACGGCGGCCTTCCAGTTGAGTTTGGCCAGGCCCTCCGCCGCGCTGTTCCAGAAGGTCAGCAGCACCACGGACACACCCGCCGCTGCCACCATGGCGGTGGACGCCGGACGCAGACCATAAAAGGCGGCGTTCACCCAGCGGTTATCCCGAAAGGCCTTCAAAAAAGCCGCTACGATCATAATCACGATCACCGACGGCGTCACCAGGCCCACCGTCGCCACCAGGGCGCCGCCCACACCGGCGCTGGTAAAGCCTACATAGGTGGCCATATTGACGCCGATGGGGCCGGGAGTGGACTCGCTGACCGCCAGCATATCTGCCAGCTGCCCGGCGCTGAACCATCCGGTCCGGGCGGCCATGTCGTAGAGGAAGGGCAGGGTGGCAAGGCCCCCGCCTACGGCGAAGAGACCCGTCTTGAAGAATTCCCAGAAGAGCTGCAAATAGATCATCTCTGCCGCCCCCTTATCATTTCGATCAGAATGCCTGTCACGCCGGCCGCCAGCACGTAAACCACCGGGGAGATCTTCAGAAATACCGCCCCGGCAAATACCACCAGGAAGATGCACAGCGCCCACCGGTCCTTCACCGCGCTCTTCCACAGCTTCAGCACTGCGTTGAAGATCAGCACGCACACACAGACCCGGATGCCGGCAAAGGCGTGCTGCACCACAGCCAGGTGGGACAGTTTGGCGATCACACCGGCCAGGGCCGTGATGATGATCAGGGACGGGAAGATCACACCCAGGGTGGCCGTGATCCCGCCGGGGATGCCCCGCTTCTTCTGGCCGATAAAGGTGGCGGTATTCACGGCGATGACGCCGGGCGTACACTGCCCGATGGCAAAATAGTCCGTCAGCTCCTCATCGGTGGCCCAACCCTTGTTCTCCACCACCTCCCGCTGGAGGATGGGCAGCATGGCGTAGCCGCCGCCGAAGGTCATGACCCCCACCTTGGCGAAGGTCAGAAACAGATCCAAAAGCTCTCTCAAAGTGATTTCTCCTTTACACGTATCCATACAGACCCCGCACCGACACCTCGCCGGAGCGCAGGATTTCCGTCTTCCCGTCGTCGTACCGCACGTTGAGTCCAAACCGCTCGTCCACAGCCAGAGCTTCCGCCTCACGGCGTTCATCGCCCCGAATGACCTGCACCCGGCTGCCCACCGTCAGGCAACGCCGCCGGTAATCCGCCAGCCACTTCTCCGGCTGGAACATCACCTCCCGGCGCAGGGTGTCCAGCTCCTCCATCAGCGCCGCCGCCAGGGCAGCCCGCTTTACCTGCACCGGCAGGACCATGTCCAGGGACCCGGCGATCTCCCGCAGTTCCGGTGGAAAGTTCTCTGGTTTCTGACGGCAGTTGATGCCGATGCCCACGATCGCATATTCCACGTGGCCGCTCTCCCCCTCCAGGGACAGCTCCGTCAGAATCCCGCAGATCTTCCTCTCCCCCATCACCAGGTCGTTGGGCCACTTGATGGCGGGACTGACCCCGCTCAGCCGCTCTACAGCCCGGCAAACCGCCACGGCGCTCAGGGCCGTCAGCGGCAGCAGCTGCTCCGGCGTGCATACCGGCCGCCACAGGATGGATTGATACAGTCCTACGCCCGGCGGAGAGAGAAAGCTCCGTCCCCGGCGGCCCTTGCCAGCGGTCTGGGTATCCGCTATCACCACGGTGCCATCAGCCGCGCCGTCCGCGGCCAGGCGCTTGCAGAGGGTGTTGGTGGAATCCACCTGGGAAAGCACCTGCCAGTCGTCCCGGGGTGCGGTCAGATATGCCGCCACCTCACGCCGATCCAGGCGGTCTCCCGCCGCCAAACGGTACCCCAGGCCGGACCGGGCCTCGATGTCATACCCCTGGCGGCGCAGACCCTCTACAGCCTTCCACACCGCCGCCCGGCTGATGCCCAGCTGCCGGCTCAGTTCCTGGCCTGACAAGAAGTCCCCCGGCCGCTTCGCCAGCGCCTGATAGACCCGATCCCGACTCATGGTATCCCTCCGTTTCCATTTAAATGCTCTCTCACTTTACCATGAACTGTCGGGATTGTAAACGGATTTCACCCAAAAAGGGTTGACAATCCCGGCACCCTGCTGTATTGTAAACCTATCCGTTGTCAGGAGGTTTACAACTATGAAGACCCGTGCCCTGGTATTCACCGCTCTCTTCGCCGCCCTCACCGCCGTGGGGGCCTTTCTCAAGGTCCCCATCGGGCCGGTGCCCATCACCCTGCAGTTTCTCTTCACCGCCATGGCCGGCATCCTGCTGGGGCGGCGCTGGGGCGCCTTGAGCCAGCTGGTGTACGTTCTTCTGGGACTGGTAGGGCTGCCCATCTTTACCGCCGGCGGCGGCTTCGGCTATGTGTTCCAGCCCAGCTTCGGCTTTCTGCTGGGGTTGATCCCCTGCGCCTGGATCATTGGTTTCCTCTGCCGCAAGCGCAGCGGCGCTCCGTGGATCGCCCTCTCCTGCCTGGCGGGGCTGGCGGTTCTATATCTGATCGGCATCCCCTATATGGCGCTGATCCTCAACGTCTACCTGGGCAAGGGGCTGGATACCGCCGCTATTCTGAAGATCGGCATGCTTCCCTTCCTGCCCGGCGACGCGCTGAAGATCGCGGTGGCCTCCCTGGTCTGCCCCACGCTGCAAAAGCGTTTGTGCAACTTCGACGAATTCCGCGTGTGAGATTTGTGCCAATGTTGGGTAAGAAAGGTATTGCATTTTTCCCTCACGGCACTTATAATAAGCAAGAAAATTCGAGGAGGTGAGAGCCATGACGCTGCAGAGACTTCGCAAAGCCGGCGCTGACCGCTCCATTTCCTCTTTTAAATGTGTTATTGCCAAGTGACCGGTGTTTTTGCCGGCCACTTTTTTTGTGCGCCCTCCTGATGTCAGTCATAATTATTGGTAATACATTTTTGGAGAAAGAGAGGACAAACACATGAAGAAAAACGAACTTGGCCAGGAAGCCATCTACGATGCCCGGACGCTGGGCGTACCCCGCATGCTGGTGCTGGGTCTGCAGCATCTGTTTGCCATGTTCGGCGCCACCGTTCTGGTGCCCATCCTGGTCACCGGCTACGGCCTGCCCCTGTCCATCCAGACCACTCTGCTGATGGCCGGTCTCGGCACCCTGCTGTTCCACATCTGCACCAAGCTGAAGGTACCCGCTTTCCTGGGCTCCTCCTTTGCCTATCTGGGCGGCTTTGAGGCCGTTGCCCAGCTCAACGCCGGCAAGTACGCCTCCATGAGCGGCGACGAGAAGCTGGCCTACGCCCTGGGCGGCGTGGTAGTAGCCGGTGCGCTGTATCTGGTGCTGGCTCTGCTGTTCAAGGTGGTAGGCGCCAAGAAGGTCATGCGCTACTTCCCCCCCATTGTCACCGGCCCCATGATCATTATGATCGGTCTGAATCTGGCCGGCTCCGCCATCAATAATGCCCAGACCTGCTGGTGGCTGGCCCTGGTGGCCATCGCCGTCATCATCGTGGCCAACATCTGGGGCAAGGGCATGATCAAGATCATCCCCATCCTGCTGGGTGTGGTGGTCAGCTACATCGTGGCCCTCATCGCCGGCAAGGTGGATTTCTCCGCTGTCCACACCGCCGACTTCGTGGGCCTGCAGAAGTTTGTCATCGCCAAGTTCGACCTGACCTCCATCCTGGTCATGGCCCCCATCGCCATTGCCGCCATGATGGAGCACATCGGCGACGTCTCCGCCATCTCCTCCACCACGGGCCGCAACTTTATCGAGGATCCCGGCCTGCACCGGACCCTCCTGGGCGACGGTCTGGCCACCGCCTTTGCCGCTCTGTTCGGCGGCCCCGCAAACACCACTTACGGTGAGAATACCGGCGTGCTGGCTCTCAGCCGCGTGTATGATCCCCGGGTCATCCGCCTGGCCGCCCTCTACGCCATCATCCTCAGCTTCTCCCCCAAGTTCGACGCCCTGGTCAACTCCATCCCCGCGGCCATCGTGGGCGGCGTCAGCTTCATCCTCTACGGCATGATCTCCGCCGTCGGCGTCCGCAACATCGTGGAGAACAAGGTGGATCTGACCAAGTCCCGCAACCTGATCATCGCCGCCGTCATGTTCGTCAGCGGCCTGGGCTTCAGTTCCGTGGGCGGTATCACCTTCATGGTGGGCGACGCCGCCATCACCCTGACCGGTCTGGCCATCGCCGCTCTGGCCGGCGTCATCCTGAACGCTGTCCTGCCCGGTAACGACTACGAGTTCGGTTCCAACCCCGAGGGCGACAAGTCCGCCGACATGGGCTCCTATTGATCCCATCCCCCCAAAGTCAAAGAAAAGCCTCCGGCCGACGGCCGGAGGCTTTTCTTTGTTCAATTTGCGTCTTATTCGGCGTCTTCCTCAAAGACCGTGCGGACCATCGTCTGCAGGTCCGCATCAATGCCCTTGTGGGCGGCCCTGTACTCCCGCAGGATCTGCTGGAGGTTGGCCTGGGCGATGATGCCGTAATCACCTGTCAGCGCGCAGAAGAGCTCCTGATTGCTCATCTTCAGCAGGGTCTCGGCGCCGGGGTGGCGCTTGCCGGTCTTGGGCTTCAGGCGGCACTTGGCCGTGAACCAGTCCACCGCCACCTTGATGACGGTTACTGTGGCCGCCATCTCCGCCGTAATGGTAAACTCTTTGTCGGTCTGAGTCCGCATCAGCAGCTTCAGCGCCCGGATCTTCTCCTCTGGATCCTCCACAAGGCAGGCTTTTCCGGCGCCCATGACGCTGCGGTAAGCGGCGCTGTAGTCGCAGGCGACATCCCCGCTGGCGATCAGCGTTCCGCCCGTTTCGATCTCAATGAAGGCGTTGGGGTTCCTGGCGATCACATCGTTCTTCCGGCCTTCGGCGGCGCCGTGCATATACAGCGTCAGCTTCTCCCCCTCCAACTCGTAGCCGTAGTGCATGGGCACTACGTACGGCATGTCACCGTCCACCAGTCCCAGGTGGACGATTCTGGCTTTGGACAAGATGTCCTTGATCTGTGCGAGATCGGTGATCTCACGGTCTTTGCGGCGCATAAGCGATCCTCCCTTTCTTTTTTGTCATACCGGGCAGTACTTGCCCGGTATCCTGCTTCTTCATACATGCCGCCCCATACGAGCCGGAACGGCACATTCCCCCCGCCTGGCGGGGATGCTTTCTATTTCTCCAGCAGGGCTTGGATCCGGCTCTCTCCATAAACCGGGATCCCGTTTTCCCGCAGCAGCTCCGCTGCCGCGCCCCATCCATCGGTCAGCGCGCTGGTGAAGGTGCCGTCGTAGATCGCGCCGGAGCCGCAGGAGGGGCTCCGCTCCTTCAGCACAGCGGCCTCGCAGCCCAGCATCCGGCACAGTGCCAGCGTCTCCGCTGCGCCACGGCGGTACTGTTCCGTTACGTCGGCGCCATCCGCCGTCACGACCCGGTCACCCCGCCTTTCCGACGGTGTCCGCGGCGTGGGCAGACCGCCTAACTGCTCGGGGCACACCGGCACCAACTGATGCCGCTCCGCCAGGGCCCGAACCAAGGGGTGGGGCTTGCTCTGCCCATCGTAGCGACAGGCGGCGCCCAGCAGACAGGCGCTGATGAGGATCCTCATGGGCCCACCTCCAGTTCCCGTCCGTTGAGAACGGCCTGACGCAGCTTTTCCCCCTCGTAGCGCAGCTTCAGGGAGAAGAAAGGCACGTCCCGGTCCAGCAGGTCCAGGAAGATCCGGTCCCCCTCCCACTGGGGCAGAGCCAGCAGGTCGGCCTTGCCGATCCACTCCAACACCCCCTCGTCGCACTCCCGAAGCGTTCCGGTATAGCCGGCGGCGGTAAACAGGTGCATATACTCCGTCTCCCACCGGTCGCTGACAAAGGTCACCAGTCCCCGGTAGCGGTAGTCGGTGAGGGTCAGGCCCGTCTCCTCCCGGACCTCCCGAAGGACGCACTCCTCCGGGCTCTCCCCGTCCTCGAATTTTCCGCCGATGCCGATCCACTTGTCGTGGTTGGCGTCGTTTTCTTTTTTCACCCGGTGCAGCATCAGGTACTGCCCCCGTTCGTTCTCCATATAGCACAAGGTGGACTGGATCATCTCCCCACCTCCTCTCACCACACGAAAATTATATCCCATGCCCCGTGGATTCGTAAAGTCTCTTTTTCCAAAGATCCCGTTTTTCTTTTCATTTCTTCAATTTTGTGGTATGCTCTTTCTGCAAAAAACGTATGCGGAAAGGAGACGCGCCTATGGAATCCATCCGCCCCGGTCGTTACCGCCACTTCAAAGGAAACGAATACTGCGTCATCGGCACCGCCCGCCACAGCGAGACCCAGGAGGAACTGGTGGTCTACCGGGCCCTCTACGGAGAGGGCGGTCTCTGGGTCCGTCCTGCCGCCATGTGGAACGAGACCGTGGATCAGGACGGCTATCATGGACCCCGATTCGTCTATATTGGAGAGTGACCATGGATTATACCGTCGTTCGCTCCTGCCGCCGCACCATGGCCCTGGAGATCACCCGGGATGCCCGGGTGCTGGTCCGGGCCCCCTATCGGGCCTCCGATGCGGCCATCCGCCGCTTTGTGGACGCCCATCAACAGTGGATCGTCACCCATCTGGCCCGCCGGCAGGACTATCTGGCGTCCCACCCCGCCCCCACCGAGGAGGAGATCGCCGCCCTGCGCCGGCGGGCCAAGGCATATCTGCCCGGCCGGGTGGCATTCTGGTCAGAGCGCATGGGGGTCGTCCCCGCCGGGGTAAAGATCACCGCCGCCCGAACCAGGTTCGGCAGCTGTTCCGCCCGAAACAGCATCTGCTTCTCCCTCTATCTCATGCAGTACCCACCCGAGGCCATCGACTACGTGGTGGTCCATGAGCTGGCCCACATCCGCCACAAGGACCACAGCCCCGCCTTCTACGCCGAGGTATCCCGCTATCTGCCTGACTATCGGCAGCGGCAGGCCATGTTAAAGAAGTAGTATCATATCTCTTTCCATCAATATATTGTTTCATTTGGTGATAAAAAGGACCGTCTACAGACGGTCCTTTCTCCCATCTTCCCCGGAGAGCCTATTCCTCGATATGCTCCTTGCCCATGGCCAGGATGGTCTTTACGTGGTCATCCGCCAGGAAATAGATCATCTGCTTGCCGCTGCGGCGGCAACCGATGAGCTTGGCGGTTTTCAGCAGCTTCAGCTGGTGAGAGATGGCGGATTGATTCATCTCCAGGTCCTCGCAGATCTCCGTGACGTTTTTCTCTCCGCCCGTGAGATCGTACAGGATCTTGATACGGGTGGAATCGGCAAACATCTTGAACAGCTCCGCCAGATCGCTGAGCTCATCCTCCCCCACACAGGACAGGGGATGCTCCGGGACCTTCGTTCCGTGCGTCATGTATTTACCGGCCATATCGCCACCTCCGACAAATGAACTGATGTTCATATATGATTCTATCGGATCTTTCGCCGCTTGTCAATCCCGGATGGCGGCGCAATCCATAGGCTTGCCCCGCAGCATGGTGAGGCCGTGATCCAGGGCCGGCAGCACCGCCTCCAGGTTCTCCCTGGCCGCTTTGGGGCTGCCCGGCAGATTGATAATGAGGCTCCGGTCCCGGATGCCCGCCGCCGCCCGGGACAGCATGCCCCGGGGGGTGATGGCCATGGAGGCCGCCCGCATGGCCTCCGGGATGCCCGGCGTCAGCTTCTGGCACACGGCGATGGTGGCCTCCGGCGTCACGTCACGGGGGGCAAAGCCGGTACCGCCGGTGGTGACCACCAACGCCACGTCCGCCTCTGCGGCGGCGATGAGGGCTTTCTCAATCTCCCCCTGCTCATCCGGCACGATCACCATACTGTCCACCGTATACCCGGCCTCCTCCAGGATCTGCCGCACCAGCGGGCCGCCGCCGTCGGGGCGCTCCCCCCGGTAGCTGCGGTCGCTAACGGTGATGACTCTCGCTGTAAACATCACATTTCCTCACTTTCCGAAGGGACAGACGGGGTAGTGACACTCCCCGCAGCCCAGACACAATCCGCCCTCGCCCATGTCCACAAAGTCGTCCCGGGTCATCTCCACGCCGGCGGCGATCCGGGGCAGGGCCAGGTCGAAGATGGTGGCCTTGGCGTACATGACGCAGCCGGGCAGGCCCATGATGGGCATGCCATCGGCAAAATATCCCAGCAGGAACATGGCCCCCGGCAGCACCGGCGCGCCGTAGGTGACGATCCGGGCCCCGCTCTGTTTGATGGCGCCGGGGGTATTGTCATCCGGGTCCACACTCATGCCGCCGGTACAGAGGATCAGCTCCACATCCTTTGTCCGCATCTCGGCGATGGCGGCGCGGATGTTCTCCAGGCCATCGTCCACGGTGACGTGTTCTGTCATCTCGATGCCGAAGGCGTTCAGCTTTTTCACCACGGCGGGTGTGAAGGCGTCCCGGATGCGGCCGTGGAACACCTCGCTGCCGGTGGTGATGACGCCGGCCTTTTTCAGCTTATAGGGCAGCAGCTCCAGAATGGGCTGCTCCCCCACCGCCTCCTCGGCGGCGATCAGCTTGGCCTCGTCGATGACCAGGGGGATGCAGCGGGTGCCGCACAGCTTGTCGCCGGGCTGGACCGGCACGTTGCCGTGGCGTGTGGCGATCATCAGCTCGTCGATGGCGTTCACCGCCCGGAGCCGCTTGCTGTCCACCCGGAACAGCCCCGGAATCTCCGCCTTCAGCTCGATCTTTCCCTCCTTGACGGGAGTGGCGCTCATATGCTCATTCCGGCACAGGGCCGCCAGCCGCTCAGCCGCCTCGTTTTCATGGAGCATGCCCTCTGTCTTCTCCCAGACGTACAGGTTCTCCTTACCCATGGCCAGCAGTACCGGCACGTCCTCCGCCGTGACGATGTGTCCCTTGCGGAACCGGGCGTCCTTATACTGCCCGGGGATGATCTGGGTCATGTCGTGGCACAGCACGTGGCCCACTGCATCCTCTGTTCGGATCAGTTTCATTTCGCCGCCTCCTCAATCGTGATCTCATCGCCGCTCCGGATGCGGCCCTCCTCCACCACCACGGCGAAGATGCCCTCCGTGGGCATGACGCACTTGCCGGTAGTCTGCTTGATGGCGCAGTCACTGTGACACTCCTTGCCGATCTGGGTCACCTCCAGCAGCGCAGGTCCCACCCGGAGCCGGGTGCCGATGGGCAGGATCTTCAGCTCAATACCCCGGGTCAGGATGTTCTCGGCAAAAGCCCCGGGCTCCAGCGTCAGGCCCATGGCACGCATGGTATCCACGCTCTCGTCAGCCAGCAGGCTGATCTGCCGGTGCCAGTCCCCGGCGTGGGCGTCCCCCACGATGCCGTGGTGACATTTCACGTCGATATAGGGCACCGGGTGCTTCACCACGCCCTTCTTCTGGCTGATGCAGACAGCGATCACTCTTGCCATACGATGTCCTCCCTTCGGAACGTACCGCTCTTGCCGCCGGTCTTCTCCAGCAGGCGCACGTCGGTGATCTCCATGTCCTTCTGCAGCGCCTTGCACATATCGTAGATGGTCAGCGCCGCTGTAGAGGCTGCCGTCATGGCCTCCATCTCCACACCGGTCTCCCCCTTGCAGCGGGCGGTGGCCAGAATGTCCACCCGGTCATCCCGGATGGCAAAGCGGATGTCCACTCCGGTCAGGGCGATGGGATGGCACATCGGAATCAGCTCCCCCGTCCGCTTGGCGGCCATGATGCCCGCCACCTGGGCCACCGCCAGCACGTCGCCCTTGCTGACGCTGCCGGTGCGGATGGCCTCCACCGTCTCTGGCGCCATCCGTACGCTGGCCATGGCAGTGGCGGTACGCTGTGTGGGCGTTTTACCTGTCACGTCCACCATCCTGGCCCGGCCCTGTTCATTGAAATGGGTAAAGTCCATGGCCTTATCCTCCGATCTCGTTCATATTTCTGGCGCTGTGGCTGAGATGCTCCTCGGCCAGATGGTGCCGCTCCGGTTTGGCCGCCACAGCCTCCCGGATCGCCCGCTCCAGAGCCGATCCCGACAGGCCCCGCAAGGGGATCTCCCGGGCGGAGTGGAGGCAGGGCTTCAGCCGGCCGTCGGCCGTGATGCGGATGCGGTTGCAGCGGTTGCAGAAGCTGCAGCTCACTGGCCGGATCAGGCCCACCGTTCCGGCCCAGTCGGGCACCTGATAGACCTCCGCCACGCCGTCGGTGTGTATCAACTGAAGCGTCGGCACCTTTTCCAGCACGGTTTCCGCGCTAATAA
>CACZNU010000078.1 GCA_902782615.1 Oscillospiraceae bacterium
TCCACCACCTGCAAGCCGCAGCCGGCGGCGATGCGGCGCTTTCGGCTGGCGTTGAGGATCTGGGGATTCTCACGCTCCAGGGGCGTCCTGGACTGGATGATGGCCTTGCTGCGGGCAAACTGCCGCTCGTCGATCTGGCTGGGGTCGAAGCCCTTGGCCATGCCGCCGGGCAGCATGCCCGCCAGCTGGGTCAGATCGCCCATCCTCTGCAGCTGCTCCATCTGCTCCAGATAGTCGGAGAGGGTGAAGCGGTTCTTGCGCAGCTTTTCCTCCAGCTTCTGCGCCTGCTTCTCGTCAAACTGCTGCTCCGCCTTTTCGATGAAGGACAGCACGTCGCCCATGCCCAGAATGCGGGAGGCCATGCGCTCCGGGTGGAACAGCTCGATCATATCCAGCTTCTCGCCGGTGCCCACGAACTTGATGGGCTTACCGGTTGTGGCTCGGATAGACAACGCCGCGCCGCCCCGGGCGTCGCCGTCCAGCTTGGTCAGCACCACGCCGTCGATGCCCAGGGCCTCGTCAAAGGCGGTGGCGGCGTTGACGGCGTCCTGACCGGTCATGGCGTCCACCACCAGCAAAATCTCGTTGGGCAGGACGGCCTTCTTGATGGCCTTCAGCTCGTCCATCAGCGCCTCGTCGATATGCAGCCGGCCGGCGGTATCCAAAAACACCAGGTCGTGGCCGTGGTCACGGGCGTAGCGGACGGCCTCTTTGGCGATCTCCACCGGGTCGCCCTGGCCCATCTCGAACACGGGCACGTCCACCTGCCGGCCCACCACCTGCAGCTGGGTGATGGCG
Source organism: Oscillospiraceae bacterium (assembly GCA_902782615.1). Taxonomy (GTDB): domain Bacteria; phylum Bacillota; class Clostridia; order Oscillospirales; family Oscillospiraceae; genus Vescimonas. The sequence goes on from CACZNU010000078.1 coordinate 799, forward strand.
GCGGGACGGTACACGTCGCAGGCCACCAGCAGCGGGCGCTTGCCGTACTGCCGGCGCATGAAGGCCGCCAGCTTGGCCACGTTGGTGGTCTTGCCGGCGCCCTGCAGACCCACCATCATCACCAAGGTGGGGCCCTTGGAGGCCATGGTCAGACGGGCGTTGGTGCCGCCCATCAGCGCCGTCAGCTCCTCGTTGACGATCTTGATGACCTGCTGGGCCGGGGTCAGGCTCTCCAGCACGTCGGCGCCCACGCACCGCTCGGTGACCTTGGCCACAAAGTCCTTGACCACCTTGTAGCTGACGTCGGCCTCCAGCAGCGCCAGGCGCACCTCCCGCATGCCGGCGCGGACGTCGGCCTCGGTGAGACGGCCCTTGCCCCGCAGACGCTTAAACGTGGCATTCAGTTTTTCGCTCAGTCCCTCGAATGCCATGGATTACTCCTTCAGCGCGGCGGCGTTGGTCGCAATGGTGTCCGCCAGTCGATCCAGATCCGGATTCTCGTAGCGGCGGTAGTTGATCTCCTTCAGCTCAGCGGCGGCAGCCTCGATGGCATCGATCTTGCCCCGGAGGCCCATGAACCGCTTGACGATGCCGGTCTTGTCCTCGATCTCGGTCATCACGGCCTCGGCCCGGACGATCACGTCCCGGACGCCCTGACGGGAGATGCCGTAGTTCTCCGCGATCTCGGCAAGAGACAGGTCCTCGTTATAGTACAGGTCATAGAACTCACGCTGCCGCTCGGTGAGGATCTCGCCGTAAAAATCATACAGCATGGTCATGCGGAACGTCTGGTTTTTCACGGTCATTCCTCCTTCTGTAAAGTTATATGCCTTTACAACACAAATATGATACACGAAATGGGAGGAAAAGTCAAGGCGAATTTGGGCGAAAGGTAAAAATTTTCCCGCCTTTTTTGTGGGTTTTTTATAGGAAATCAGCGAAGCGCCGCCGGCGGCGGAAGAAGCGAGCTGATTTCGAGGCAGGCCCCCGCTTTGCAGGCGCACAGCGCCGGGAAAGCGGCTGGGCCAACGGTGAGCAAAACAGAGGTCCGTGGGAATCCGTCCCCCTCCGGACCGGTAACGGGGGATACGGATTGCCACGCATCCTGCGGATGCTCGCAATGACGGGTCATCCACCCCCAAGCCAAAAACACACCCGCCGGGGCATATCTCCTCCCCGGCGGGCATATGGTTTTATTGGACAGGTGCAGCGGTGTCAACGACGGAAACGGATCGGCGCACAACATTTACTCTGCACACCGTTGTGTCAGCCGTCGCCGGTCACTTGCGTGGCCGGCGGCCGGGACACTTCCTCGAAATCACTTCGCTTCATCCGCCGCACCCCAAGGGTGCTTGTTCCGCCAACCGCTCACTTTGCTCGCGGGGCGTCACTGGCGCCGGCGCCGCTTCCGTGATTTCCGCCGCAAGCTCGGACTTGGCCTCCGCCAGCACCTTCCGGTCGTGCTTGGTGGTCAGCGAGCTCTCGTCAAATTTGGCGAACAGATCGGGACGGCGAACCATGGTCCGCTTGTAGCTCTCCTTCTTCCGCCAGTCCGCCACGTGGCCGTGGTGACCGCTCAGCAGCACCGCCGGCACGGCCCGGTCGTGCCACACCTCGGGCCGGGAGTACTGGGGGTACTCCAGCAGACCGTTCCAATGGCTCTCCTCGGTGTAGCAGCTCTCCTCCGGCAAAACCCCCGGCACCATGCGGCACAGACAGTCCGCCAGCGCCATGGCCGGGATCTCACCGCCGGTGAGGACGAAATCACCCAGGGAGATCTCCTCGTCCACGCACTCGTCGATGAACCGCTGGTCGACGCCCTCATAGTGGCCGCAGACCAGGATCAGGTGATCGTAGGCGGCGTGGAGCTCTTTGGCAATTTCCTGGTTAAAAGTCCGGCCGCATGGGGATAAATAAATGGTATGGACCCGCTCCCCCGCCTCATCGCAGATGTGCTGCCAGCAGCGGTAGAGGGGATCGGCCTGCATCACCGCGCCCCGGCCGCCGCCGTAGGGATAGTCGTCCACCTGCATCTGCTTGTTGGTGGTATAGTCCCGGATCTGGTGGGTGACAATGGTCACGTACCCCTTGGCCTGGGCCCGGCCGATGATGGACTGGCCCATCATGGCGTCGATGGCGTCCGGGAACAGCGTCATGATATCAATCCTCATCGCTGGCCAGTCCTTTCATGTTGTGCACCCGCATGGTGCCCCCGTCCGGATCCACCGAGGCGATGAACACGCCCCGGACGGCGGGGATCAGGTACTCCCGCTCCCCCTGCACCTCGTAGACCTTGTGGGCCGGATAGTTCAGCACACGGCGCAGCGTGCCCAGCTCCTGGCCGGTGGCGTCGTCCAGAACAGTGAGGCCCTCCAGCTCCGCGTCGAAGTACTCCCCCTCCGGCAGCCTGGCGTCGGTGCGGCGGATGGCCACCTGGCGGCCCTTCAGGGCCAGGGCGGCGTCCATGTCCTCCACGCCGGGCAGAGTCAGCAGCACCGTGTTCTTGTGGACGCGGGCCGTCCGGACCGCCGCAGCCCGGCCGGCGATATACAATGTATGGAACCCGGCGATGAACTCCGGGTCGAAGCCCGCCGGGTTCACCTTCACCTCGCCCCGGATGCCGTGGGCGTTGACGACGGTGCCGACAGTGATGAATTCAGGTCTCATGGACACGGTTCCTCCGTTCCTGGTTTGATTATTTATTATTGTATCACAGCCGCCCGTCCCCTTTCAAGGCGGAAATCCGACGGAAACAATCTCGTAACTATATGTTACCTTTTCCACCGGCTTTTCCACAGCTTTTTCCGGTTTCCACATACAAATCCGCCGGAAAAAGTCGGCACTTTTCACAAAAATCCCTGAAAAACTTGACAACTCCGGGAGGTGGTGCTATACTCCTTGCATCATTTCAAAATGTTACAAAAGTTACATTTTGGTATCACACCGGCATCGCACATTCCCCTGCCGGCACATTTTGAGAGGTATTGATATGACATTCTTTGCAAGCCTGTGGCTGCAGCTGGCCGAGCGACTGAAGGCGCTGACGGTCATGGTGCTGGCCACCCTGGCGATCCCCCTGTCCATGCAGGACGCGGATTTCGCCCAACACACCTATCTGCTCCAGGCCGACGGCGCCCCCACCGCTATCATGGGCATGCCCGCCGAGAGCGCTGAATACGACGTGCTCCACATCAACGCCACCAGCTACAACATGGGCGACGCCCAGCTGGTGCTGGACAAGGGCCAGACCGTCACCGTCACGTATCAGGGTCAGGAGCAGACCGCGGAGGCCCGCCACGAGACCGTGGCCAATCTGCTGCGGCGCCTGTCCATCACCCCCACCGAGGATGAGATGATCGTGCTGGACGTCAGCGGCGAAACGCTGGGCGTCATCGTCACCGACACCTGGACCTACACCTGGGAGAGGACCGTGGAGACCGGCTATGAGACCGAGCGGGTGGCCAACCCCAAGCTCCTCAAGGGCACCGAGCAGGTGGTCCAGGAGGGGCAGAACGGCTCCTATGTGGAGACCTATGAGGACGTGTACGTCAACGGCGTGGTGCACCACACCGACTTCATCTCCCGCACCGACGACACCTCCGTCACCGAGATCATCGAGTACGGCACCCGGGTGGAGTCCGTGCCCGCCAGCAGCCGGATCGTGGAGACGGACGAGGACACCACCGGCGGCATTCTGACCTTCGACAACGGCGAGACCCTGTCCTACTCCAGGGTGATGACCTGCGAGGCCACCGCCTACTGCGACTACGGCACCACCGCCACCGGCTACACCACCGCGCCGGGCGTCATCGCCGTGGATCCCAGCGTGATCCCCTACGGCACCCGGATGTATATCCAGACCCCCAGCGGCTCCTGGGTATACGGCATGGCCGTGGCCCGTGACTGCGGCGGCGCCGTGGTGGGCAACATCATCGACCTGTGGTTCGCCGACTACAGCACCTGCATCCAGTGGGGCCGCCGGCCCGTCACCGTGTACGTGCTGGACTGACGGAAACATGACAGCAACACCCCGGAGAGGTTCTCTCCGGGGTGTTTTCCTGTCTATTCCCCGATCAGCCCACAGCCCTCCAGCACCGCCGCGGCAACAGGGCGATAGTCCGCCAGGCGGCGGCATTTGCGCATCCGCTTGAGATACGGTGCCCCGCCTTCAAAGACGGTGATGAGATACGCCCACAGCTCCCACAGCCTGTGGAGGGCCGGCTCGTCGCCCAGGGCGGCGGCATAGCCGTCCAGCAGGGCGTCGTGGTACCGGATCAGCTCGGCCCGGGAGGCGGGCGGGCCGCCTTTGGCCCGGCGCAGCAGCGCCGGATCGGCCATGAGCCCACGACCCGCCATCACCGGCACGTCCCAGCCGGCGGCGTCGGCGGGGGTGGTGATATCGCCGTTATAGACCAGAGGCAGCGACGTATGGGATTCTGTCCAGGTAAACACCTCACGCCGGGCAATGCCGCTGTAGAAATCCTTCTGCACCCGGGGGTGGACGATCAGCTCGTGGATGGGATAGCGGTTGAAGATGGCCAGCAGAGCCGGCCACTCGGCGTCCTCATGGCGGCCGATACGGGTCTTGACGGAGATCTTCAGCTCCGGCAGGGCGGTGAAGATGCCCTCCAGGCAGGCGTCCAGCTCGTCGGGCCAGGACAGCAGACCCGCCCCCTTGTGCTTGGCGCACACCGTGCCGGAGGGGCAGCCCAGGTTGAAATTGACCTCCCCGTAGCCTATGTCCCGGAGCGATTGCGCCGCCCAGATGAAGTGGTCGGCCCGGGCGGTGAGGATCTGGGGCACCACGGGCAGGCCCTGGTTGCGGGAGATCTCCCGCAGCTCCCTGGTCTGGAAGGACAGATTGGCGTTGGGCGAGACGAAGGGCGTGAAATACTTGTCCGCACCGCCGAAGACGTCGTGATGGACCCGGCGCCACAGCCAGGTGGTCAGCCCCTCCATAGGGGCGGCGTAGAATCGGTCAGCCATGGAATCCTCCCTCCAGACATTCTTCCAGCGTAACGCCGGGGATCGCCTCAAGGGACAGGTCCGCCAGGCCGGGCAGCAGCTCCCCCAGCCGGTCGGGCCGGGCGATGAGGGCCAGCTTCCGCGTCCGATCCAGGTGCTTCTTCACGGCGTATTCCAGCCGGGCGGCGGCGATCTTGTCCTCCGCGCGCCACAGGGCCTCCAGCGCCTCCGGCGGATGGGAGCGGGTATATTTGGCGCCGCTGCCGCGGAGGTGAGCCCGCATCCGGCGGCACACGTCGGGGGTGATGCCGGTATAGAGGGTGCCGCCCCGGCAGCGGAGGATGTAGACGTAGTACATGGGTGGGCTCCTTATGTGGGTAATACGATGCTTCGGAAAATTCACGCCTGCGCCGCAATGTCGCCCATTTCGGGCGAATCCAATTATACCATTTTCTCCCTTGCATTGACAAGGCGGATATGATAAAGTGTTTGTTCGGAAAGCGAGGAGACACGTTATGAACGATTTCAACAAGACCATCCCCGGCGGCCCGGACCGGTACGAGGCCTACCGCCGGCTGGGGATTTCCGACAAGGTATTATCCTTTGCAGACACCGTGCTGCAAGGGCTGGACAAGGAGTTTGCCCGGGTGGACGCCGTGGCCGAGGTGAATCAGGCCCGGGTCATCGCCGCCATGCAGAAGAATCGGGTCAACGTGACCCACTTCAATCCCTCCACCGGCTACGGCAACGACGACGAGGGGCGGGAGACCCTGGAGCAGGTCTACGCCGACTGCTTCCACGCCGAGAGCGCCCTGGTCCGGCCCCAGATCACCTGCGGCACCCACGCCCTGTATCTGGCCCTCAGCGCCAACCTGCTGCCCGGCGACGAGCTGCTCAGCCCCGTGGGCGCCCCCTATGACACCCTGGAGGAGGTCATCGGTATCCGGCCCTCCGTGGGCTCCCTGGCCGAGTACGGCGTCACCTACCGGCAGGCGGATCTGCTGCCGGACGGCTCCTTCGACTATGACGCCATCCGGGCCGCCATCAACGAAAAAACCAAGCTCATCACCATCCAGCGCAGCAAGGGCTACGCCACCCGGCCCAGCTTCTCCGTCGCTCAGCTGGGCCAGCTGATCGCCTTCTGCAAGCAGTGCAAGCCGGACGTGATCTGCATGGTGGACAACTGCTACGGCGAGTTCACCGAAACCGCCGACCCCACCGACGTGGGCGCCGATATGATTGTGGGCAGCCTCATCAAGAACCCCGGCGGCGGCCTGGCCACCACCGGCGGCTACATCTGCGGACGGAAGGATCTCATCGACCGCTGCGCCTGCCGGCTCAGCGCCCCCGGCGTGGGCCGGGAGGTGGGCGCCAACATGGGGCTGCTCCAGTCCTTCTACCAGGGCTTCTTCCTGGCCCCCACCGTGGTGCAGAGCGCCATCAAGGGCGCCATCTTCGCCGCAGGCTGCTATGAGAAGCTGGGCTTCCGGGTGGTGCCCGGCAGCCGTGAGGAACGCCACGACATCATCCAGGCCATCGAGCTGGGATCCCGGGAGGCCATGATCGCCTTCTGCCGGGGCATCCAGGCCGCCGCGCCGGTGGACAGCTACGCCACCCCGGTGCCCTCCCCCATGGCCGGCTATGAGAGCGAGGTCATCATGGCCGCCGGCGCCTTCAACCAGGGCTCCTCCATCGAGCTCAGCGCCGACGGACCCATCCGAGCGCCCTACGCCGTCTACTTCCAGGGCGGACTCACCTGGTACCACGCCAAGCTGGGCGTGATGATGAGCCTGCAGAAGATGCTGGAGGCCGGCCTCATCCAACTCTGACGATCCCGGGGACGCTCCGCGTCCCCCGCGAGGTAAAACCTATGACGACACCCAACCATCCCTTCCGGAGAAGACCGCCTCCTGCCACATCTGTAAAGTAATTTTAGCTTACAGATATTAATGGAGGGCACAACAAACATATGTGGTTTTGGTTTTCTGTGATCGCCCTCATCTGCTGGAGCGGGTCGGATCTGTTCAGCAAGATCGGCTGCCAGGATGAGGACGACAAATACAGCCATTTGAAAATGGTCATCGCCGTAGGCGTGGTCATGGGTCTGCACGCCGCGTGGGAGATCTTTGTGGGCGGCGTGGAGATCAGCTGGCAGATCATCTGGACGTATCTGCCGGTATCCCTGCTGTACATCGTGTCCATGGCCATCGGCTATCTGGGCCTCAGGTACATCGAGCTGTCCATCTCCTCCCCCATCTGCAACTCCTCCAGCGCCATCGTGGTGATTCTGGCTCTGTTCACCGCCGGGATGAACGAGGTGGCTCCCGCCCAGATCGCGGCCACCATGGTGGTGTGCATCGGCACCATCGGTCTGGGCATCGTGGAGGCCCGGGAGGACGAGGGACTGCGGGCCGCCCGGCAGGAAAAGGGCAACCGGCGCTACGCCAAGTCCTGGATGGCCCTGGGCCTGCCCATCATCTACGCCCTGCTGGACGCCGCCGGCACCTACGCCGACGCCCGGGTGCTGGAGACCCTCAACGAGGACAGCGCCAACGTGGCCTATGAGCTGACCTTCCTGGCCACGGGCATCGCGGCCTTCGTGTACGTGGTGCTGATCCGCCGCTCCCGGCTGATCCCCAAGCGGGAGGGCGCCAAGTATCTGGGCGCCGTGTGCGAGACCGGCGGACAGCTGGCCTATATCTACGCCCTGGCCGACACCGCCCATGTGGCTCTGTCGGTGTCCATCATCGGCGCCTATTGCGTGGTGTCCGTGGTGTGGAGCTGGATCTTCCTGAAGGAGCGGCTCTCCTGGCGGCACTATCTGATGATCGGCATGGTTGCCGTGGGTATCGTGGTACTGGGCATCTACGACGTGTAAGACGGAAAACAAGAGGGCCTCCGGCAGTTGCCGGAGGCCCTCTTGTTTGTTGGTTATGGGTGGAGAATGCCTCGCAGAGCTTGTGTCCGCGGTTTTTACGCGCCGGTCATGGCCGTCATCACCTGGAATTCCTCCGGGTTCAGGGTCTTCTTCATGGCCAGGGCCTCCACGATATCCCGGTCCACGATGCCCTCGCCCTGGGCGCAGACCACGCGGTTGGTCTTGCCCTCGGAGAGCAGGCGCACCGCCTCGTAGCCCATGCGGGTGGCCATGACACGGTCCTTCATGGTGGGACTTCCGCCCCGCTGGATGTGGCCCAGGATGGTGACCCGGGGATCCAGGCCCAGCTGGCTGCGGATCTCCTCCCCCACCGTCACGGCGCTGGCGGCGCCCTCCGCCACCACGATGATGAAGTTGGTCTTGCCGGTGAGACGGGCACGGCGGATCTTCTCCGCCACATGGCTCTCAAAATTATAGGGCCGCTCCGGCACCAGCACGGCGGTGGCCCCCACGGCCAGGCCCACAGCCAACGCCAGATATCCGGCGTGGCGGCCCATGACCTCCACCACGGCGCAGCGCTCGTGGGACTGCATGGTGTCACGGAGCCGGTCGATGCACTCCACGGCGGTGTTGGCGGCGGTGTCGAAGCCGATGGTATAGTCGGTGCAGACGATGTCGTTGTCGATGGTGCCGGGGATGCCCACCACGCTGACGCCGTAGGAGGCCAGGGCGTTGGCGCCCCGGAAGGTGCCGTCGCCGCCGATGGCCACCACGCCGTCCAGCCCCAGCAGCTTGCAGGTGCCCACCGCCTTCATGAGCCCCTCCTCCGTGCGGAACTGGTCGCTGCGGGCCGTATAGAGGATGGTGCCGCCACGGTTGATGATGCGGCTCACGTCATAACTGGTCATGGGGGTGATGTCCCCGCTGATGAGGCCCGCCCAGCCCCGGCGGATGCCCACGCACTCGATGCCAAAACGCACCGCCGTCCGCACCACGGCCCGGATGGCCGCGTTCATGCCGGGGGCGTCGCCGCCGCTGGTCAGTACGCCGATGCGCTTCACCGCGCTCGCCTTTTTCTCTTCCATGGTTCCACCTCTGTCTTTCCGGCCCGGAGGCCTCATCTTTTTTCCGCTGCATTCTACCACAATCCGCCGCCCCGGGCAAGGGGTTTCTCCTTTTGGGGTGACAAGCGGATGATTCTGTGTTATAATAAATGCTCAGCAGAAACAGCAAGGAGGATTACCATGCATCCCCAGTTTCAGGATTTCACGCCCCAGTGGTTCAAGCGGGCGTATGTATACACCGGCAGCATCGGCGATTTCCGCTACCGGTTCCAGCACAACAACGGCGACACCATCCACGCCGCCGTCTACTCCCGGGTCTGCTTCGAGCTGGCCACCGACGTCGTGGAGCGGGACTTCCCCTGGACCGACCAGGGTGTGAAGGACCTGCAGCAGTGGATCCAGGAGCGGTACGAGGCCTTTGTCGCCGGGGCATAACGAAGAGGGTAATTCTATGAACTTTCGTCTCATCAACAAGGTCCTGGGCTACATCCTGCTGGTGGAGGCCGGGTGCCTGCTGGCGCCGCTGCTGGTGGCCCTCTACTACAGGGAGGACGACTGGCTCAGCTTCACCCTGGTGGCCGTGCTGTGCGCCGTGCTGGGCTTTGCCCTGTCCCGGCTGCCCGCCGGCCCCAACGACCTGATGCAGGGCCGGGACGGCTACATGGCCGTGGCCTTGGCCTGGCTGAGCCTGTCCGCCTTCGGCGCCCTGCCCTACGTGATCTCCGGAGCCGTGCCCCACTATGTGGACGCCCTCTTCGAGACCGTGTCCGGCTTTACCACCACCGGCGCCACCATCCTCACCGAGATCGAGCATCTGCCCCGGGGCATCCTGTTCTGGCGGGCCGAGACTCAGTGGCTGAGCGGCATGGGCGTGCTGGTGATGTTCCTGGCCCTGATGCCCAAGCTGGGCGGCGGCTCCGTCCACCTGATGCGGGCCGAGAGCCCCGGACCCATCAAGAGCAAGCTGGTGCCCAAGGTGGGCCAGACCGCCAAGATCCTCTACGCCATCTACATGAGCCTCACCGCCGCCGAGACCGTGGCCCTCCGGGCCGCCGGCATGGGCTGGTACGACGCCGTCACCCACGCCTTCACCACCATGGCCACCGGCGGCTTCTCCGTCCGCAACGCCTCCATCGCCGCCTATCCCTCCCCCGCCGTCGTGTGGATCATCACCGGCTTCACCTTCCTGGCCGGCGTCAACTTCTCCCTGCTCTACGCCGCCATCCGGGGCCATTGGCGCCAGGTGTGGCGCAGCCAGGAGCTGCGGCTCTACACCGCCCTCATCCTGGGCGCCACGCTGCTGGTGTGCCTGGATCTGTTCGTCCAGACCGGCGCCCGGCTGAGTGAGTCCTTCACCGAGGCCGCCTTCCATGTGGTCACCGTCATGACCACCACCGGCTATGCCATCGGCGATTTCGCCCTGTGGCCCACCTTCAGCCGGGTGGCGCTGGTGGCATTGATGTTCATCGGCGCCTGCGCCGGCTCCACCGCCGGCGGCGTCAAGGTCTCCCGGGTGCTGATCCACTTCAAGAACCTGCGCCGGGATCTGGCCCGGATCATCCACCCCAAGCACATCTCCGTCATCACCATGGACGGCGAGACCGTGGACGAGGGCGTGGTGGCCTCCAGCCACAGCTTCCTGGTGGCCTACGTGGTGGTCCTGGTGGCCGGCACGCTGATCGTGGGCTGGGACAACCTGGGGCTGGAGGAGTCCTTTACCGCCTCCATGACCTGCATCAGCAACGTGGGCCCCGCCCTGGGCCGTCTGGGCCCCGCCGGCAACTTCAGCATCCTCTCACACCTGAGCAAGATCGTCCTGTCCCTGGAGATGCTGATGGGCCGCCTGGAGCTGCTGCCCATCCTGGTACTGCTCAATCCCGCCACCTGGCGGGACCGCTGAAAGATACCCCATCCCCCCCTTCGGAGCCCTCCGGAGGGGGGATTTTTTTGTCAATTTTTGTCGGCTGTGGGAAGATTTTTCTTTGTTAAACCGTTGACAAAGTGGCTGTAATATGGCATGATAAGGATGTTGGATTGTATCCGCACTTTCATGCGATATCGACGCCCGGACGGTAGGAGCCGGGTCACGAAAGGAGTGTTCCCCACTTGAGCAGACTTGACATCAAAACCCCCAGCCGGGCCCAGACCGTGGTGGACAATCTCTACCACGATATGGAGCAGCGAATCGCCGCCAGTCCCCCAGGACTGTGCCCGGTGGACATGGCTCTGAGCTTCCTGCGGCTGTGCCACGCCCAGAGCTGCGGAAAGTGCGTGCCCTGCCGGATCGGCCTGGGTCAGCTGTCCATGCTGATCGAGCAGGTGCTGGACGGCACCGCCACCATGGAGACGCTGGCCGTCATTGAAAAAACGGCCGACTCCATCCACAACACCGCCGACTGCGCCATCGGGCGGGATGCCGCCCGCCTGGTCATCGACGGTCTGGTCGGCTTCCGGGACGACTATGAGGAGCACATCAAGCACCACCGGTGCCTGGCAGGGCTCCAGCTGCCTGTGCCCTGCGTGGCCATGTGCCCCGCCGGCGTGGACGTGCCCGGCTACATGGCCCTGGTGGGCGAGGGACGCAACGCCGACGCCGTGCGCCTGATCCGGAAGGACAACCCCTTCCCCACCGCCTGCGCTTACGTGTGCGAGCATCCCTGCGAGGCGCGGTGCCGCCGCCGCATGATCGACGACGCCATCAACGTCCGGGGTCTGAAGCGCTACGCCGTGGACCACGCCGGCGACGTGCCCAATCCCCCCAGCGCACCCCCCACCGGCAAGAAGGTGGCCATTATCGGCGGCGGTCCCCGCGGCCTGAGCTGCGCCTACTATCTGGCGCTGATGGGCCACTCCGTCACCGTGTATGAGGAGCGCAAGCAGCTGGGCGGCATGCTCCGCTACGGCATCCCCGCCTACCGCTTCCCCCGGGAGCTGCTGGATCGGGAGATCAACTCCATCCTCTCCACCGGCATCGAGGTGCACACCGAAATCACCGTGGGCAAGGACATCACCTTTGAGCAGCTCCAGCGGCAGTACGACTGCCTGTACATCGCCATCGGCGCCCACCAGGACAAGAAGACCGGCATCCCCGGCGAGGACAGCAAGAACGTCATCTCCGCCGTGGAGATGCTCCGCGCCATCGGCGACGA
>CACZNU010000079.1 GCA_902782615.1 Oscillospiraceae bacterium
GCCATCGAGCGCAAGGAAGAGGCCCTGGCCGCCAAGCACGCCGCTGCCGACAAGGAGCAGGAGGAGATCCGGCTCATCAAGCGCAGCCAGACCGAGATGCTGGAGCGCATCTCCGGCTTCACCGCCGAGCAGGCGAAAGCCTACCTCATTGAGCAGGTGGAGTCCGACGTTACCCACGAGACCGCCCTCAAGATCAAGGAGATCGAGGCCCGCGCCAAGGAGGAGGCCGATCAGCGCGCCCGCGAGATCGTAGCCACCGCCATCCAGCGCTGCGCCACCGATCACGCCGCCGAGATTACCGTCAGCGTGGTTCCCCTGCCCAATGACGAAATGAAGGGCCGCATCATCGGCCGCGAGGGCCGCAACATCCGCACCCTGGAGACCCTGACCGGCGCGGACCTGATCATCGACGACACACCCGAGGCCATTACCGTTTCCTGCTTCGAGCCCGTCCGCCGCGAGGTGGCCCGAGTGGCGCTGGAGAAGCTGATCGCCGACGGGCGCATTCATCCCACCCACATTGAGGAGATGGTGGAGAAGGCCCGCCGCGAGGTGGACGCCGTCATCCGCTCCGAGGGGGAGCGCGCCGTGCTGGAGACCGGTGTGCGCAGCTTGCATCCCGAGCTGCAGAAGCTGCTGGGCAAGCTGCACTACCGCACAAGCTACGGTCAGAATGTGCTGCAGCACTCCATCGAGGTGTCCCACATCGCCGGCATGATGGCCGCCGAGCTGGGCGCCGATGTCCACGCCGCCAAGCGGGCAGGCCTCCTGCACGATATCGGCAAGGCGCTGGATCACGAGTTTGAAGGCACCCATGTGGCCTTGGGCGTGGAGTATCTGCGCAAGTACAAGGAGAAAGAGGACATCATCCACGCGGTCCAGGCTCACCATGGCGACGTGGAGTGCAAGACGCTGGTGGCCTGCCTGGTCCAGGCGGCCGACGCCATCTCCGCTGCCCGTCCCGGCGCCCGCCGCGAGAACCTGGAGAACTACATTAAGCGCCTGGAGAAGCTGGAGGAGATCACCAGCACCTATCCCGGCGTGGAGAAGAGCTACGCCATCCAGGCCGGCCGCGAGGTCCGGGTCATGGTCAAGCCCGATCAGGTCAGCGAGGACGAGATGGTCATCCTGGCCCGGGAGCTGGCCAAGCGCATCGAAAATGAGCTGGAGTATCCGGGCCAGATCAAGGTCCACGTGCTGCGTGAGACCAAGGTCGTGGAGTACGCCAAGTAAAGAATGCCTTTTCAAAAAGGACGCCCGTCAGGGCGTCCTTTTTGTGACCCGCCAGGTTGCAACCAGACGGTTTTGTGGTATAATAATTCAATAATGTATGCATAGGAAAGGGGACGACAATGCTCTACCATATCCTGGCTCTGGGTGACGTCACCAGTGAGAGCGGTGTGCGCCACCTGCAGAAGCACCTGGGTGCCTTCAAGAGGATGAAAAATATTGCCTTCACCGTCATCAACGGGGAGAATGTGTCCGGCGTGGGCCTGACGCCTGACCAGGCGGAGGATCTGTTCACCGCCGGGGCGGACGTGATCACCCTGGGCAACCACACCTGGGGCCGGATGCAGATCGGCGATTATCTGGAGGACAATCCCTATATCCTGCGGCCTGCAAACTTCTCTCCCCGGACACCCGGACGGGGCTGGGCCGTATACGACTGCGGCCGGGCCACCATCGGCGTGATGAATCTCATCGGCCGGTGTGACCTGGACTGGAAGGCCGCAGACCCCTTTGCCACGGCGGACAAGCTGCTGGGGGAGGACGGGCCCACCTTCACTCTGGTGGACTTCCACGCCGAGGCCACCAGCGAGAAGCTGGCCATGGCCTATTATCTGGACGGCCGGGTCAGCGCCCTGTGGGGCACCCACACCCATGTGCCTACCGCCGATGAGCGGGTGTTTCCCAAGGGCACCGGCTACATCACCGATCTGGGCATGACCGGCCCCATCGAGTCGGTGTTGGGCGTAAAGCCGGAGCAGTCCGTTGAGAACTTCCTGGGTGGTTTGCCGGGCCGGTTCCGTCCGGCGGAGGGACCCTGCAAAGCCCAGGGCTGCATTTTCGCCCTGGATGACGCCACCGGATTGTGCGTGTCGGTGGAGCGGGTGGACATCCGATAAAGAGAGAATGGAGGGATGGAGATATGTCCGTTGAAAAAGTGAGAGCATATCTGTCCGGCTTTGGCCTGGCGGACCGGATCCGGGAGTTTACGGTGTCCAGTGCCACGGTGGAGCTGGCGGCGCTGGCCGTGGGGGTGGAAGGCGCCCGCATCGGAAAAACCCTGAGCTTCAAGGTGAACGAGGAGCCTATTTTGATTGTGGTGGCTGGTGACGCCAAGGTGGATAACGCCAAGTACAAGCACTTTTTCGGTGTCAAGGCGAAGATGCTGACGCCGGAGGAGGCCTTGGTGCGGATCGGCCACGCGGTAGGCGGCGTATGCCCCTTCGCCCTGCCGGCAGATGTGAAGGTCTATCTGGACGTGTCGCTGCGGCGATTTGAGACGGTGTTCCCGGCGGCGGGAAGCGATGCCTCCGCCGTGGAACTGAGCTGCCGGGAGTTGGAGCGCTGCTGCGGCGCCAACTTTGTGGCGTGGGTGGACGTGTGCAAGGCGTGGCAGACGGAGGGCGGACAGTGATGGTAAAGATCCTGCATGCGGCGGACTTCCATCTGGACAGCGCTTTCGGCGCCCTGGGAGAGGAGCAGGCCCGTCAGCGCCGGCAGGAGAGTCGGAAGCTGGTGGAGTGCCTGGTGGAGTTTGCCAATGAACAGGCCGTGGACCTGCTGCTCCTGGCCGGCGATCTCTTCGACTCCGACGACATTTTCGGCCAGACCGGGGAGGACCTGGCGCTGGCGTTGGGCCGCCTGAAGGGTCACGCTGTCATCGCCCCCGGCAACCACGACTACTATGACCCCGCCGGGGCGTACGGTCGGATCCTCTGGCCGGAGAACGTCCATGTCTTTACGGAGGACGCTCTGACGAAATTCGATTTTCCTCAGTATGACTGTACCGTCTACGGCGCGGCTTTCACCGGCCCATCGGTGCCGGACGGGTCTGTGCTGGACGGCTTTACCGCCCCGGATGACGGCCGGGTCCACCTGCTGGTGCTCCACGGCGATCTGGGCGGGAAGAACGGTCCCTACCGACCCTTGTCGGAGGAACAGCTGGCGGCCACCGGCGCGGACTATGCGGCCCTGGGTCATCAGCACGTCTTCTCCGGCCTGCACCGGGCGGGCGATACATACTATGCCTATCCCGGCTGCATCGAGGGCCGGGGCTTTGACGAGACGGGGGAGAAGGGCGTCCTCTGCGGTACGGTGTCGCCCGGTCGGGCGGCCCTGCAGTTTGTGCCCTTCGGCCGGCGGCGCTACGAGATCCTCACCGTGGACGTGACGGACAGCGAGCCGCTGGCAGCGGTGTCCGCGGCTCTGCCCCAGGACACGGAGCAGGATATCTACCGCATCCTGCTCGCCGGCGAGACGGAGGAACCGATCCGCCTGGAGCGGCTGCGGCAGGAGCTGGCGGACCGGTTCTATGCCCTGGAGCTCCGGGATCAGACCCGCATGAAGCAGGATATCTGGGCCAGATGCGGGGACGACTCCCTGCGGGGCCTGTTCCTGCAGAAGATGCGGCAGGCCTATGACACGGCGGACGACGAGAACCGCCGAAAGATCGAACAGGCGGTACGCTTTGGCCTGGCCGCCATGGATAATCGGGAAATGTGAGGGATAGAGAGATGAAAAAGATCCTGATGATCGGTACCGGCGGCACCATTGCATCGGACATCACGCCGGACGGCCTGGCACCGGAGCTGAATACGGAGCAGCTGCTGTCGGCAGTACCCCGGATCGCCCAGATCTGTAAGGTGGACTGCGTCCAGCTCTACGCGCTGGACAGCACCAACCTGCGGCCAGAGCACTGGCTGGGCATTGCCCGGACCATACGGGAGAACTATGGGAAATATGACGGCTTCGTCATCAGCCACGGCACCGATACCATGGCCTATACCGCCGCGGCTCTGAGCTATCTCATACAGGACAGTCCCAAGCCCATCGTGCTCACCGGCGCCCAGAAGCCCATCTGGTTTGAGGGCACCGACTCCAAACGCAATCTCACCGATGCCTTTCTGTACGCCTGCCGGGGCGGCGGGGGTGTCCAGATCGTGTTCAACGGCAAGGTGATCCTGGGCACCCGGGCCCGGAAGACCTATTCCAAGAGCTTCCAGGCATTTTCCAGTGTGAACCATCCGGACCTGGCGGTGATCCAGGACGAGCATCTGCTCCAGTATCTCACCTGTCCGGTGGGGAACGAGCCCGTTTTCTATGACACCCTGGACACCAGCGTGGGCCTGCTGAAGCTGATCCCCGGCACCAGCCGTGAGGTGCTGTCCTTCCTGGTGGAGCACTGCGACGGACTGGTGATCGAGAGCTTCGGCGTGGGTGGCTTGCCGGAATACGACGACTTTTACGATGTGATCCGCTCCGGCGTGGAGCGGGGCAAAATCATTGTCATGACCACACAGGTGCCCAACGAGGGCAGCGATCTGACGGTCTACCACGTGGGCGGCCACATCAAGAGCACCCTGCGGCTGCTGGAGGCCTATGACATGACCACCGAGGCGGCGGTGTGCAAGCTGATGTGGATCATGGGCCAGACCAGGGACTTTGACCGGGCCCGGGAGCTGTTCTACCATCCGGTGAGCCGGGATATTCTTTATCCGACACAGATGGAATGATTTGCTTGACAACAGGCGGCTGTGTCGATACAATAAACATTCGACAGAAACCTGTTTTCCATTGACACATTATATTAATATAAGGTAGAGGTTGAACATTATGGCCAAAGATCAGAGAAAAGTGGATGCGATCACTCCCATGGAGGAGGATTTCGCCAAGTGGTATACGGACATCTGCCTGAAGGCGGAGCTGGTGGACTATTCCAGCGTCAAGGGCTTTATGATCCTGCGCCCCTATGGTTATGCCATCTGGGAGAATATCCACCGCCTGATGGACGCGGAGTTCAAGAAGACCGGGCATCAGAATGTGGCAATGCCGGTTCTGATCCCCGAGAGCCTGCTGAAGAAGGAGGGCGAGCTGGTCCAGGGCTTCGCCCCCGAGGTGGCCTGGGTCACCCACGGCGGCAGCGAGAAGCTGGAGGAGCGCCTGGCCTTCCGGCCCACCTCCGAGACCATGTTCTGCGACCACTTTGCCCAGGTGCTCCACACCTGGCGTCAGCTGCCCATGCTCTACAACCAGTGGTGCTCCGTCATCCGCTGGGAGAAGACCACCCGTCCCTTCCTTCGCAGCCGCGAGTTCTGGTGGCAGGAGGGCCATACCATCCATGAGACCGCCGAGGAGGCCATCGCCGAGACGGAGCAGCAGCTCAACTGCTACGCCGACTTCTGCCGCGACGTCCTGGCCATGCCGGTGGTGAAGGGCCGCAAGACCGACAAGGAGAAGTTTGCCGGCGCCGAGGCCACCTACACCATCGAGTGCATGATGAAGGACCACAAGGCCCTCCAGTCCGGCACC
>CACZNU010000080.1 GCA_902782615.1 Oscillospiraceae bacterium
CACAACCCCGCCAACATCACCGGCATCAACGCCTGCAAGGCCGTCATGGGCGACGTGCCCCAGGTGGCCGTGTTCGACACCGCCTTCCACCAGACCATGCCCGGCAAGGCCTTCATGTATCCCATTCCCTACTCCTACTATACCGACCTGAAGGTCCGCCGCTACGGCTTCCACGGCACCAGCCACCGCTACGTGTCCAAGCGCGCTGCCGAGATGATGGGCAAGCCCATCGAGGAGCTGAAGCTCATCTCCTGCCACATGGGCAACGGCAGCTCCATCTGCGCCATCGACGGCGGCAAGTCCGTGGACACCTCCATGGGCTTCACCCCCATCGCCGGCCTGCCCATGGGCACCCGCTGCGGCGATATCGACGTGTCCATCCTGGAGTACCTGTCCGCCAACACCGGCAAGGACATCAAGGAGCTGACCAACATCCTCAACAAGATGTCCGGCGTGCTGGGCGTGTCCGGCGTGAGCTCCGACTTCCGTGATCTGGACACCGCCGCCGCCCAGGGCAACGAGCGCGCCAAGCTGGCTCTGGATATGTTCCACTACGCCGTGGCCAAGACCGTGGGCTCCTACGTGGCAGCCATGAACGGCGTGGACGGCATCATCTTCACCGCCGGCATCGGTGAGAACAGCGCCGATACCCGCGCCGAGATCTGCAAGTACCTGACCTATCTGGGCATCGAGATCTGCCCGGAGTGCAACAAAAAGCGCGGCGAGGACACCTTCATCTCCACCGAGAACAGCCGTGTCAAGGTCATGGTCATCCCCACCAACGAGGAGCTGGTCATCGCCCGGGATACCCGCGACATCGTGGAGGGTTAAAGGCCTTACAAACAAAAAAGAGTCCCGACAAAGTCGGGGCTCTTTTCGTTCTCACCGAAAAAAAGGACGGGGATGTCTCCCCGCCCTTTTTCCTTTACTTCTTCTCCCGGTCGTAGGACACCACCACGCGGCGGTTGGGCTCGGTGCCGATGGAGTAGGTGCTGATGCCGTCCACGTCCTGCAGGGCGGCATGGATCACGTGGCGCTCGTAGGCGTTCATGGGCTCCAGCGTCACGCTGCGGCGGTACCGCTTGGCCTTCTCCGCCGTCTTGGCGGCCAGGCTCTCCAGGCTCTGCTCTCTCTTGCGGCGGTAGTTCTCCGCGTCCACCTGAACGCGGATGCGCTTGTCGGCGCCGCTGTTGACGGCGTAGCCCGTCAGCTGCTGGATGGCGTCCAGGGTCTCGCCCCGGCGGCCGATCAGCTGACCCAGCTTCTCGCCCTCCAGAATGACCCGGTAGCGGCCCTTCTCCACCTCGTAGACCTTGATCTCGGCCTGGCTCTCCAGCTGCTCCAGCAGACCGGACAGGAAGGCGGTGATCCGCTTGGCGTTGTCATCCTCGCACAGGGTCAGATCCTCCTTGACGGCGGGCTGCTCGGTCACCGGGGCCTTCTTCTGCTCCGGGGCGGGCTTTTTCTCCTCCCGGGCGGGCTTCTTCTGCTCCGGCTGTTTGGGACGCTCCTTCTTGGGCGCCTCCTTCTTCTCCGGCGCCTTGGGGGCGGTCTCCTTCACCGGCTCCTTTTTGGCGGGCTTTACCGGCTCGGGGATCACCTCGGACTCCTCCGGTCCGTAGGTCACCCGGACCCGGGCAGGCGTGGCGCCGATGCCCAGGAAGCCGCTCTTGGCCCGCTCCAGGATCTCCACAGACACGTCGTCCCGGTCCATGCCCAGCTGCTCCAGCGCCTTGCGGATGGCCTCGTCCTCGGTCTTGCCCGTTACGACAATATACATAGACAAAACTCTCCTTACTCTTTGTAATGGTCCTGGCTGTAGGAGCGGCCGCGGGCGTAGGGACGTCCGCCGATCTTGCCGTTCTCCGTGGTGGCCGGGCCCTTGTGCTGCTGCTCCTTGCGCTGGGCCTGCTTTTTCTTGCTGCCCTGCTGGACCGGAGCGCCGCCGCGCTGCTGCATCATGGCCTTCTGCTGCTCATACTTGGCGTAGCGCTTTTCCCGCTTCTCCCGCTCCTTGTCGGTCTCCTCCCGATCCAGGATGGCGTTGAACTTCTTGTTCAGGAACAGCTCCTGCAGAGCGGAGAGCACGGCGTTGGCAATCCAGTAGATCATCAGGGCGGCGGGGAAGGAATAACCCATCCACACCGTCAGCAGGGGCATCATGTACATCATGGTCTTGCCGGTGCCGTTGTCGGCCGAACCGCTGCCCTTCATGGTGATGACGGACATGGCCAGCTGAGCCAGAGCCGCAATGATGGGCAGCAGCAGCAGGCCCCACACGCCCCAGCCGCCGCCGGGGAACTGACCGATGACGTTGCGTGCCGTGTCGGCCAGGTCCAGACCCAGGAAGTTGTAGTTCAGGTCGATGAGGCCCGGGAACTTGCCCTGGAAGCTGCTCCAGTTCTCGTGGACGAACTTGGCCAGATAGATCTGCTCGTAGCCCACGCGGCCCGCCGCGGTCTCATAGCCCAGGCTGGTAGCCAGCTCACGGACCTGCTCGATCGCCTCGGTGGACATGCTCATGAAGTAGCGCAGGGGCAGACGGATGATGGAATACAGGGCGATCAGGATGGGGAACGGCAGGAAGGACCACAGGCAGCCGGAAGCGGGGTTGATGCCCTCTCTGGCGTACAGGTCCGCCATCTCCTCCTGCTGGCGCTGCTTGTTGTTGGCGTAGCGGGTCTGGATGTCCTTGACCTTGCCCTGGAGCCGGTTCATCCGCAGCATGCTCTTCTTGCTCTTGAGCTGGAAGGGCAGCAGCACCAGCTTCACGATCAGGGTGAAGAGGATGATGGCCAGACCGTAGGACCCGGTGATGCTGTAGAACAGGCGGGTCAGCCAGGCAAAGGGAATACAGATATAATATCCCAGTTGTGCAAACATGTAATAGTTACCTCCGTTGTGTGTTCATAAAAACGAGGCTTTTTTCGGGGAAATGGTTCACGGGACGGGATCATACCCGCCCTTGTGAAAGGGATGACAGCGCAGCAATCGCTTGAGGGCCAGCCAGCCGCCCTTCAGGGCGCCGTATTTCTCCACCGCCTCCAACGCGTACTCCGAGCAGGTGGGGATATAGCGGCAGCGGGGCGGATGCAGAGGCGAGATCTCCCGCTGATAGAAGCGGATCAGAGCCAGCATCAGCTTTTTCATGGCCTCTCCTCCCGGGAAAGCTCCAGCTTGTTCAGCAGGGACAGATATTCCCGCTCCAGCCTTCTGTACGGCGCGGCAGCGGCCCGGGTCCGGGCCACCACGATCACGTCGTAGCCGGGGACCATATGCTCCCGGTTCAGGCGGTAGATCTCCCGCAGGCGGCGGCGCACCCGGTTGCGGACCACGGCGTGCCCCAGCTTGGTGCTGACCGTGACGCCCAGGCGGCTCCTCCCCTGCCGGTTCTTCTGGCAGTAGACCACCATGCAGGGCGAGACGGCGGACCGACCCTTCCGGTAGATCCGGCGGAACTCATAGTTCTCTTTTACCGTGACCTCTGCGCGCATGGATGCTCCCCTCTTTTTTCTCCGGACATAGACCTTGAGGGACGGCAGTTTCCCCTTCCGCCGTCCCTGGTTATGATCAGATGATTGCAGTGCGTTGCACTTTCCGCTCCCCTTAGTGGGTCAGACGGATGCGACCCTTCGCGCGGCGGCGGGAGAGGACCTTGCGGCCGTTGCTGGTAGCCATTCTCTTGCGGAAGCCATGCACCTTGGAGCGCTGGCGCTTCTTGGGCTGATAGGTACGGAACATTTGCGTGACACCTCCATCTTTTTCAATAATGATCCGGCGGCGGTCAGGCCGCCTATACTCGACAGCAAGCGGGCCGCGATGGCTCAGGTTGCCGCAGTCGATTGGGAAAATGCCGCACGGCGGCAGTGTACTCGTTATTATACATAATCGGCTTTTTCCTGTCAATATGAAGTTTTTTCGCCGGCGTTGGCTCTCTTTTTCGGAAAAGACCCTCTTTTGCTCCCCTTATGCCCCAAAATGTTGTGGTTTTTCCTTGATTCGTTTTCCGTATCTTGTGGACGACAGACTGTGGAAAAAACACACTTATATTTAATAATAACTATAGACTTTTTCCACCGGTTTTGCTATAATTAATTAGATTAAACTAAGATGGCGGCACGTGTGTTTTTCCGCCGAAAGAGAGAAAACAGAGGATCCTGTGGGAAAGGGGCGCTTGCTTTGAATTCGTACGCCGACGTATGGAAAAGCGTGATGGGGCAGCTGAAGACCCAGCTGTCCGAGACCACCGTCAACGTGTGGTTCGACGAGGTGGACGTGGTCACCATGGAGGACTCGGCCTTCGTGCTCCACTGCAGCAACACCTTCAAAAAGGACATCATCGAAAAGCAGTTCATCAAGCACATCAAGGCGGCCTTGAAGGACATCTTCTCCGCCGACCTGGAGGTGAAGATCCTGGATGACGACATGCTGGCCGCCTACCACGGCGTCCGGCCGGACCATCCCGGCGATCCGGAGGGCAGCGACGGCTTCACCTTTGAGACCTTCGTCATCGGACCCCAGAACAAGCTGGCCTATGCCGCCGCCCACGCCGTGGCGGAGAATTCCGGCGGCAAGAGCTACAACCCCCTGTTCATCTACGGCGACAGCGGCCTGGGCAAGACCCACCTGCTCTACGCCATCGCCCATCTGCGGCGGAAGCTCTTCCCCAACGACAAGATTGTCTACATCAAGGGCGAGGACTTCATCAACGAGTTCGTGGAGCTGGTCCGCACCGGCCGGGGCAGCGAGTTCCGGGCCAAATACCGGGACGCCTCACTGCTGCTGGTGGACGATATCCAGTTTGTGGCCGGCAAGGAGCAGGTGCAGAACGAGTTTTTCCACACCTTCAACTCCCTTTATGAGGCCGGCAACCAGATCGTCATGACCTCGGACCGTCCGCCCCGTGAGATGGCCCTGCTGGACGACCGTCTCCGCACCCGGTTTGAGTGGGGCCTCATGGCCGACATCACCCCGCCGGACTACGAGACCCGCCTGGCCATCATCAAGAACCGGGCCGCCCTGATGGGTCTCCGACTGCCCGACGACGTGAGCCATTATATCGCCGAAAACATCACCTCCAACGTCCGCCAGATCGAGGGTACGCTGAACACCATCTCCGCCTACTGCGATCTGCTGGGCAACCAGCCGGACGAGGAGTCCGTCACCCGGGCCATCAAGGAGATCATCGAGCGGGAGACCGTTCCCTCGGCGGAGGTGGTGATCCACCACATCTGCAAGTACTACAACATCGAGGAGGAGACCATCCGCGGCAAGAATCAGAGCCACGACGTGGCCAACGCCCGGCAGATCGCCATGTATCTCATCCGCCGCATGACCAAGCTGTCGCTCGCCGACATCGGCAAGGAGTTCGGCGGCAAGGACCACACCACGGTGCTCCACTCCCTGCGCAAGGTGGAGAAGCAGATGAACACCGATCCGTCCTTCAAGGAGACCATCAACGAGATCACCGCCAACATCAACGCCAGACACTGACAACTTTCCCCCCTTTTTGTGAAATCCACGTGAAAACGCTGTGAAAAAAGAGTGCCTTCATAAAAACCGTGGATTTCCACCGGGCGTTTCCACACAGGCCGGTGTAAGAAAAACCCTGTGTTTCTAACGGCTTCCGCCTCTTTCCACCGTTTTTTTCCTCTACCGCTACTGTTACTAAAAAAATATATCTTATGCTCTTTTCAAGAGAAATATTCCCGTCAAATTTTCACGTCATATAGAAAGGAACGTGTTATCTATGCTGCGTTTTTCCTGCGAGAAAGCCCTGCTGCAAGCTGCCGTCAGCACCGCCTCCCGGGCCGTGTCCACCAAGAGCTCCATCCCCGCGCTGGAGGGCATCCTGCTGGAGGGCGACGAGAATCTGACCCTGTCCGGCTACAACATGCAGACCGGCATCCGCACCGCCTTTTCCGCCGAGATCCATGAGGCCGGCCGGATCGTGCTCAACGCCCGCCTCTTCGGCGAGATCATCCGCAAGCTGCCGGACGACATCGTGGTCTTCGCCGCTGACGAACGGCTGACGGTCCATCTGACCTGCGGCGACGCCAGCTTCGACATCCTGGGCCTCAGCGCCGACGATTTCCCGGAGCTGCCGGAGGTGGACGACGAGTACTCCGTCTGCATCCAGCAGAAGGTCCTCAAGGCCATGATCTCGGAGACCAGCTTCGCCGTGTCCACCAACGAGAGCCGTCCGGTCCACACCGGCTCCCTCTTTGAGATCGGCGAGAACGGCCTCACCGTGGTGTCGGTGGACGGCTTCCGCCTGGCCCTGCGCCGGGAGCCCCTGGAGAAGATCGACGGCGGCGCCTTCCGGTTCGTGGCCCCGGGCAGCGCGCTGAAGGAGGTGGAGAACATCTGCGGCGACACGGATGATCTCATCACCATCATCCAGGGCAAGCGCCACCTGATGTTCGAGACCGGCAGCACCCAGCTGATCTGCCGCCGGCTGGAGGGCGA
The DNA here is from genome assembly GCA_902782615.1 of Oscillospiraceae bacterium. Taxonomy (GTDB): domain Bacteria; phylum Bacillota; class Clostridia; order Oscillospirales; family Oscillospiraceae; genus Vescimonas. The sequence continues at coordinate 6,469 of CACZNU010000080.1, forward strand.
GTTCCTGGACTACAAGAACGCCATCCCCCGGACCAATCCCATCTCCCTGGAGGTGGAGACCAAGGCACTGATGGAAAGCCTGGACCGTGTCAGCGTGGTGATCAGCGAGAAGCTGAAGAGCCCGGTGCGGTGCCTCTTCGATCTGGACCGGGTCTATCTCTCCGCCAAGACCGGCAACGGCGAGGCCAAGGACAGCTGCGTCATCAGCGGCGACGGCACCGGCCTGGAGATCGGCTTCAACAACCGCTATCTGATGGACGCCCTGCGCTATGCCCCGGCGGACAAGGTCAAAATGGAGATGAACACCGGCATCTCCCCCTGCATCATCACCCCCGTGGACGGCAGCGACAACTTCCTTTATATGGTGCTACCCGTCCGTCTGAAGGCGCAATAAGAAGGAACAGACTATGACCACCATTGAGATCACAACCGAATATATCAAGCTCCAGGACCTGCTGAAGTTCGCGGCCATCGCCTCCACCGGCGGCGAGGCCAAGCTCATGGTCCAGGATGGCCAGGTCCGGGTCAACGGCGAGATCTGCACCCAGCGGGGCAGGAAGATCCGCCCCGGCGACGATGTGCAGGTAGAGGACCGGCACTATACCGTCTCCTATGCGGATCAATGAGCTGACCCTGGAGGGCTTTCGCAATTACGAGGCGCAGCATCTGACCTTTGATGAGAGCTGCAACGTGATCTACGGCGAAAACGCCCAGGGCAAGACCAATCTGCTGGAGGCCGTCGTGTATCTCAGCTGCGGCAAGTCCCCCCGGACCCACAGCGACCGGGAGCTCATCGGCTTTGACCGGGATTTTGCCCGGCTCACCGGACAGATCTACAGCCGGGACCGGGATTTCAAGACCGAGATCACACTCCAGCGCGGCCGCCGGCGGAAGATGACCGTCAACGGCGTCACCGCCAAAAACGGCGCCGCCCTCAGCGACGTGCTCCACACGGTGTTCTTTGCCCCGGAGGATCTGTTCCTCATCCGGGAGGGCGCGGCGGCCCGGCGGAAGTTCATGGATCTGTCCCTTTCGCAGCTGCGGCCCCGTTACGCCGAGGCGCTGGCGGAGTATAACCGCCTCTATGAGCACAAGACCCGCATTTTGCGGGACAGCGAGGAATATCCCCAGCTGCTCTCCACCCTGCCGGACTTCAACCAGCGTCTTTGCCAGGTGGGCGCCGTGCTGATCCACTATCGGGCCCGTTTCGTCCGAGCTCTGGCGGAGCATGCCGCCCTGGCTCACGCCGAGTGCTCCGGCGGCCGGGAGGAGCTGTCCCTCAGCTACCAGACCGTCAAAACGGTCACCGATCCCTTTGCCGACCAGGCTGTGCTGGTTTCGGCGCTGGAGGCCCACCAGGCCGCCCACTATGAGGCGGAGATCGCCAGCCGCCTGTGTCTCAGCGGTCCCCACAAGGACGATATCGAGGTCTCCGTCAACGGCCGCAGCGCCCGGCAGTACTGCTCCCAGGGCCAGGTGCGGACGGCGGCCCTGGCTATGAAGCTGGCGGAGCGGGAGATCCACAAGAATACCTTCGGGGAGTACCCCGTCATGCTGCTGGACGA
>CACZNU010000081.1 GCA_902782615.1 Oscillospiraceae bacterium
CCGGATGCTGAACCGGGGCAAGGGCCCCGCCGTCCACTCCCTGCGGGCCCAGGCGGACCGCCGCCTCTACCAACAGGTGATGAAGCGGACGCTGGAGCGGCAGGAGAATCTGTCCCTCCGCCAGGCGGAGGTGGTGGATCTCCGGGTCAGGGACGGCCGGGTGTCCCAGGTGGTGCTGCGCACCGGCGCCGTCTTTGACGTGAAGGCCGTCATTATCGCCACCGGCACCTATCTCCGGGGCCGCACCATCGTGGGTGAGTGCGTGGAGGACTCCGGGCCCGACGGCATGCACGCCGCCCTGGCTCTGACGGATCGTCTGCTGGCGCTGGGCCTGCCCCTGCGCCGGTTCAAGACCGGCACGCCGCCCCGGGTCAATGCCCGGTCTGTGGACTTTGACAAAATGGAGCGCCAGACCGGCGACGCCAATCCCCTGCCCTTCAGCTTTACCACGGAGCAGGTGCCGGAGAACCGGGCCGTCTGCTACCTCACCTATACCAACGCCGAAACCCACCGGATCATCCGGGAGAATCTGGACCGGAGCCCCATCTATTCCGGCGCCATCGAGGGCGTGGGTCCCCGGTACTGTCCCTCCATCGAGACGAAGATCGTCCGCTTTGCGGACAAGCCGCGGCATCAGCTCTTCATCGAGCCCATGGGACTGGACACGGAGGAGCTGTATATCCAGGGGCTCTCCTCCTCCCTGCCGGAGGACGTGCAGCTGCGGATGCTCCACACCATCCCCGGCCTGGAGCACGCAGAGATGATGCGCCCGGCCTACGCCATCGAGTACGACTGCATCGACCCGCTGGCCCTCCGGCCCACGCTGGAGACCAAGCAGATTGCCGGGCTCTACGGCGCCGGGCAGTTCAACGGCTCCTCCGGCTACGAGGAGGCCGCCGTTCAGGGCTTTGTGGCGGGCGTCAACGCCGCCCTGTCGCTGAAGGGACAGCCGCCCCTGATCCTCAAGCGCAGCGAGAGCTATATCGGCACCCTCATCGACGATCTGGTGACCAAGGGCACCAATGAGCCATACCGGATCATGACCAGCCGCTCGGAATACCGGCTGCTGCTGCGGCAGGACAACGCCGACCAGCGCCTCACTCCCATCGGATACCGTATAGGCCTCGTCAGTGAGGAGCGGCTCCGGGCGGTGGAGGCAAAATACGCCGCCGTGGAGCAGGAGATCCGCCGCCTGGAGCGCACCGGCATTCCCGGCAGCCAGGCTCTCAACAAGCTGCTGACCGCCCGGGGCACCGCCCCCGTCAACGACGGGTGCCGGCTTATCGAGCTGCTGCGCCGGCCCCAGCTGACCTACGCCGATCTGGCCCCCTTCGACCCGGACCGTCCTCCTCTCACCAAGGCGGAGGCGGAGCAGGTGGAGATCTCCGTTAAATACGAGGGCTACATCCGCCGCCAGATGCGAGACGTGGAGGAGTTTGAAAAACTGGAAAAGCACGCCATCCCCCCCGATATGGACTACACACATTTGCAGGGTCTTCGCCTGGAGGCCCGGGAGAAGCTGTCCGCTGTCCGCCCGGCCAATCTGGGCCAGGCCAGCCGGATCTCCGGCGTCTCCCCGGCGGACATCGCCGCGCTGATGATACATTTGGAAAAAGAAAGAGTGAATGAACATGGGTAAACTGCGCTTCCTGTTTGCGCTGTGGATGGCCAAGCTGTCCATCCCGGCGCTGAAGATCACCCGTCACAATGGTACCGACTTCCCCGGCTCCCTGGCGGTAAAACTCTGTCCCGACTTCCTGCGCTACGTGGGCAAACCCAAAACTATCGTGGCCGTGACGGGCACCAACGGCAAGACCACCGTCAGCAACATGCTCACCGACGTGCTGGAGGCGCAGGGCCACCGGGTTCTGGGCAACCGGTTCGGCAGCAACATCGCCTCCGGTATCTCCACCGCCTTTATCCGCAACTGCGACCTGCTGGGCCGGGTGCGGAAATGCGACATCGCCGTGCTGGAGGTGGACGAGCGGTCCTCGCCCCGGATCTATCCCTATGTGAAGCCGGACTTCGTGGTGCTGACCAATCTGTTCCGGGACTCCATCATGCGCAACGCCCACCCCTATTTCATCGCCGATATCCTGACCCGGAGCATCCCCGCCACCAGCAAGATGATCCTCAACGCCGACGATCTGATCGCCTGCTCCGTCTCGCCGGACAACCCCCGGGTCTATTTCGGCATCGACAGGCTGGCCAGCGACGTGACCGAGTGCATCAACCTTATTGACGACGTACGGATCTGTCCCCGGTGCAGCGGCAAGCTGGAGTACGCCTACCGCCGCTACCACCACATCGGCAAAGCCAGATGCAGCCAGTGCGGCTTTGCCTCCCCGGAGAGCGACTATCTGGCCACCGGCGTGGACTTCGCCGCAAAATCCATGGCAGTTCGGGAGAACGGTGAGGATCACCCCTATTCCCTGATCACCGACAGTATATTTAATGTATACAACATGGTCACCGTCATTGCCACTCTGCGCCAGCTGGGCTATGACCACGCCGCCATCGCCGACTCCCTGAGCAGGACAACCGTGGCGGAGACCCGCCACAGCGAGGAGCAGGTGGGCAAGGTCCGCCTGATAAAGCAAATGTCCAAGGAGAAGAACGCCCTGGCCGGGTCCCGGGCTTTCGACTACATCGCAGGCCGTCCGGGCCGCAAGGAGCTTCTGCTGATGATGAACTGCCTGGGCGACACCCATCACTGGTCGGAGAACACCTGCTGGATCTTCGACGCGGACTTTGAGTTTTTGAACCACGAGAGCATCGTCCAGATCGTCTGCGCCGGCGCCCGCTGCCGGGACTACAGGCTGCGGCTGCTGATGGCCGGCGTGCCGGAGGAGAAGATCCTCTGCGTGGAGGACGAGTTCAGGGCGGCCGAGGCCCTGCATTTCACGCCGGGGGATGACGTCTATATCCTCTACGGCACCGACTCGCTGGCCCTGGCCTACCGGGTCTATGACCACATGAAGGAGCTGGCCCTTCAGCGCTCGGAGAACAAGGAGGTGGAGGCATGAGAGTGGAAGTCTTGTTCCCGGAGATCTGTAATCTCTCCGGCGACGGCATGAATATCCGGTATCTCCACCAGTGCTGCCCGGAGCTGGAAATCGTGGAGACCGGTCTGAAGGACCGCCCCGCTTTTCTGGACGGGCCTGTGGATCTCATCTATCTGGGCTCCGCCACGGAGAAGGGCCTGGAGCTGATGGTGGAGGCGCTGGCGCCCCACAGGGAGGCGCTGGTCGAGCGGATCGAACAGGGCCAGCTGATGCTGGTCACCGGCAACGCCCTGGACGCCCTGGGCAACTACGTCACCAGCGACGACGGCTGGCATCTGGACGGCCTGGGTATTCTGGACACCCATGCCGAGTACCACATGATGGACCGACACAACAGCTTCTTCCTGGGCAAGTTTGAGGGTATGGACATCGTGGGCTTCAAGAGCCTGTTCGGCCACACCCACGCCGCTGTGGCGGAGGAGCCCCTGTTCGCCGTGGAGAAGGGCGTGGGCCGCTGCCCCGGTGCCATGGTGGAGGGCTTCCGGCACAACAACCTGCTGGTGACCTATCTCACCGGGCCGCTGCTGGTGCTCAACCCCCCCTTCACCAAGTGGCTGCTGCGGCAGATGGGCGCTCCGGATACCCTGGCCTTTGAGGCCGCCGCCATGGATAACTACCAAAAGCGTGTGGCGGAGTTCCGGGAGCCGGGCCGGGATTACATGTATTGATTTCGAAAGAAACAGAAAAAAGCGGACAGCTTTACGCTGTCCGCTTTTTATGATCATGGGAGATCAGAACGGCTCGCCCAGGGCGGCCTTGATGGCGCCGTAGGTGCCGATGTTCAGCTCCGGCCGCTGGGAAAGGTCGTTGGCTGGCAGGCTGTTGCCCTCAATGAGCAGGGGCTGATCGTCCTGGTTGATGGCCACGTCCCAGCCCACGTACCGCAGGGTGGGCACCATGCGGGCCGCCCTCTGCACCATGGCCAGGGCCTCATCCCACAGGGGCACCGGCTGGCCCTTCAGCAGGGCGCCCGTGCCGGGGGTGCGGACATAGACGTTGCCCTGCTTGTCAAAGCCGTCGGTGGCCATGGTACCGGTGCGGGGATCGATGCACACGGAGATGCCGCCGTGGTGGAAATTGTCCACCACGTTGCCCTTGGTGCCCATCCGCAGTCCGGCGGCGATGGGGGTCACCGTCTCGCCGTTGAGGATGGTGATGATACGGATGGTGTTGACGGCGTAGGGCGCCAGGGCGCTCATCCTGGCGCTCTGCACCACCACCTCCTCCAGCAGGGGGGTGTTGTCCCGCCGCAGCTTCTCATAGAGCGCCGCCGGGTCGGCGTCCCTCACGTCGATAATGGAGATGCCGATGCCGCAGCTCTGGTCGATGGGCTTGACGATGATGCGCTCCTTGCCCTCCAAAAACCGCTTCAGACCGTCCAGACCGCCCCGCTCCGGGTCGTCCAGATAGCACCAGTCCCGGCGGAGGAAGGCGGCAAAGAGGCGGTTGAATTGGACCTTGTCCTCCAGCAGGGGGCGGTCCTCCACCTTGTTGAGCCGGCGGCAGAGCTTGGCGTTCTTGCCGATGGTCAGCACGTTGTCCTTCTCCCGCTCCGTCATGCGGTACATCTTGAAGTCCTCGTAATCCAGATAGCCCGTCTCGTACTTGACGATGCAGCGGAGAATGTCCGCCAGCACCACGGGCCAGGGCTTGCCGGTCTCCTTGCCCACCCGCTTGGCGGAGGCCAGGATGGCCTTGTAGTTGGTGGATCGGGCCTTTTCCAGGGCAAATTTCAAATCGATCATATCTCACACATCCTCTCGTCAGTGCAGCGTTCTGCGCAGCTCGTCCCGCCGGTATTCATAGGCCTTCATGGCCTCCCGCTCATAGCAGAGGCTGTCGTCCAGCCCCATCAGGCGCAGCAGATATTTGGTGAACAGGGGGTTCATGATCAGGTACGGGCCCAGGGAATAGGTGCCGAAGAAGTGATTTCGGCGCAGGCCTTCATACTTGGTATCCGGGTTCATGCCGATGCCCAGCTCCACGCTCGCCAGAGGCTCTCTGGAGAAGTCGCCGTAGCTGAAGGAGAACTGGCTCCGGTGGCCCAGGAGAGTGATGGTCTCCCCCGCCTCAGTGGCGAAGGCGGCAATATACTGGGAGTTGTGGCGCTCCCGGTCCATATAGCGGACGGAATAGAAATCAAAGAGTCCCAGCGCGGGGATCACCCGGTCCCCGTCCCGGATCTCCCGGCCGAAGATCTCCACGGCGTTGCCGGTGACCAGGAAGATGGTCCCTTTTTCGATCAGCTCCCGAATCCGGCCCAGATAGGGGCGGAGGACCTCGATGATCTGCTCCTGCTTGCTCTCCGGGCTGCAGCCCAGATACACCATGTCCACATCCTCCGTCACGAAGGCGGGGACGGTCTTGTGGTTGGTCTGGCGCAGATCGATCTCGTCGCTGCAGCGGGCCAGATAGGCCGGGCTGCTGCTCTCACCGAAAATGTTGCACAGCTCCGGGAAGAGGTTTTCTACGATCTTCACTTCCCCTTCACCTCCCTGGCTCTCTCTACGATGGCGTCCCGGATCTGCTGGCCCTTGGTGACGAAGTCGATCTCATAGAGCACATATACCCGGTCGATGCCCTCGGTATCCACGTATTGCGGCACGTCGGCCTCGTTCTCCACGCAGACGATCTTCTCCTCCGGCACACCGGCCAGCAGCAGGCGGAGCCGGTGGGCGTGACACATGTGGCCGCCCACGATGATCTTCCTGATCTGGGGCACGTTCAAAAACTCATAGTCCGTCTCATAGAGCCAGGACAGGGTCTCCGGCGGGTGGTTGGCGTCCTGGACCTCGTCCAGGGAGAACACCAGCTCCTTGACGGAGGGATCCTTGGCCAGATGCTCAAACACGGTGGAGGCGGCGCTGATGTTTTGCCCCTTGGCGGCATAGGCATAGTAGCGGATGCCGTCATACTCCACCACGGACTCCCGGATCTTGGGCACCTTCTGGGTGGCCAGGAAGTCGGCGATCTCCTGCCGGGAATAGCCCAGCTCCCGGAACAATGCCACGGCGGACAGGGTGTTGAAGGCGTAGAACACCGTGTCGGACATGAGGGGATAGGTGGCCGCCCCGTCCCGCTCCGCCACGGTGATGGTGCCCTTGTCCAGGTCCACGCCGCTGGCCCGGTAGTCCATGGCCGGGGTGGCAAAGTCGCAGTCGGTGCAGTAAAAGTCGCCGATATGGCGGTAGTGGCGGTAGTGATAGCGGATCTCGCCGCCGCAGCGGGGACAGACCGCCACGTCCTTCACCCGGTTCTCCAGGGGGTCGGCGTGGATATCGTCCATGCCGAAGAACACCCGGCGGGCGCCGGTGTTTCGGGCCAGCTCGGAGCTGATGGGGTCGTTGGCGTTGAGGATGGCCACGGTCCTGCCGCCCAGGGCCGCAAAGGCTCTGTTGATTCGGTCGAAGATATACTCGGGGTGGCCGTTGCGGCGCAGGGAGTCCTTGCAGATGTTGGTGACCACCATGTAGTCCGGCCGGATCATGGGCATGCCCTCGCAGGTGGAATTCTCGTCCGCCTCCAGCACGGAGGCGTCCACCCGGCAGCGGTTGAAGATGTCCACGCACCGCAGCAGATTGATGCTGTAGCCGGCGTTGATGTTGGCGCCCCACTCGTTGAAGCTGACCTTCTTGCCCTTGCTGCGCAGCATGTTGCACACCAGGGTGGAGGTGGTGGTCTTGCCGTTGGTGCCGGTGATGGCCACCACCAGCTTGGGCTTGGTGACCCGGGCCATGAAGTCCGGGCACAGACGGTTGGCGATGTAACCGGCCCGGTCATTCTGCCGGTCACCCCTCAGGGTGAGGATGGCGTCCACCAGTTTTGCCGCCCAGAGGGCGATGTAAAATCGAATCATAGTTCCTCCTGCAGGATGGATTATCGCTTCAGATGCAGCCGGGTCAGCACCTTATCCGGCATGTCCTTGCCGAACAGCCAGTCGATGATGCCCAGGCGGTAGGTGATGAACAGATAGGCCCCGATGGACAGCGCGCCGGAGACGCCCAGCTCTATCAGCGTCACCACGTAGCCGGTGCCCTTGAAAAACACCAGGCGCAGCAGCACCATGATGGCCACAGGGATCACCGAGGTGATCACGGTGCGGATCAGGGTGTTGCGCACGGAGCGGTAGCGGAAGCGGTACCGCTTGTGCATGGCCGCGAACACGATGATAACAGACACCGCGAAGCCGATGGCCGAGGCGGTCAGGGTGCCCAGATAGGGCTTGAGGCCCAGCTTGTTCAAAAGCAGGATCATGGGGATATCCAATGCGGCGTTGAGTATCAGGCCCACCAGCGTACTGATGAAGATCAGCTTATACCGCTTCATGCCCTGGAGCATCATGCTCATCACCAACTGGATGCTGTAGATGATGTTGATGAGGGCCAGCAGACGCAGAGCGTGGGCGCCGGGATCGCTGGGCCCGTAGAAGATGCGGAACACCTCGCCGGCGTTGATGATGAGAAACAGGGCCAGCGGGATGGATACGTACAAAATCGTGTTGATGGCCTGGTTATACTTCTTGTTCAGCTCCCGGAAGTTGTCCTTCACATAGTGCTCGGACACGAAGGGGATCACGCTGGCGCACAGGCCCATGGCCAGAGCGGTGATGATGGTGCAGATCTTGGGGCCCCAGGTGTTGATGACGCTGGCAAAAAACTCGCACTCGCTGCCGGAATAGCCGATCATGTAAAGGCCCTTGATGATGAGCTTCATGTCCACCAGGTTGTAGAGGTTCTCCGTCACGGCGATGAGGATGACGGGGATGGCGTAGGCCACGATCTTGCGGACGATCTCCCCCTCGCTGACCCGGGCATACCGGACGCCGGTGACGCCCTGCAGCAGCTCGTGCCGGCCCTGGTAGGCCTTGACGCGCAAGTAGAGGAAGGCCACCACGCCGCCCACCACCGGGCCGGACAGGGCCACGGCCACACCGATCTCCGTGCTCTGATGGAGCAGACGGATGGCGGTGAAGGAGCCGGCCAGCACCACGAAGATCCGGGCCAACTGCTCCAGTACCTGGCTCACCGAGGAGACGGCCACGTAGCGGTTGCCCTGGAGATAGCCCCGCAGCACACTGGTGAAGGGGATCACCAGCAGACACAGCGAGATGGTGCGGATGGCCAGCTTGATGCTCTCCGCCGAGGCGCCGCCCTCGATGCCGTTATTGAAGAACTTCACAATCAATCCGGCGAAGAGGAACATCACCGCGAAGGCGATCAGCGCAATGACGGCGATCATCTTGTTGGCCACGCGGAAGGATTTCTCCCGCTCGTTGTACTGCTCCAGAGCGTTGTATTCGGCGATGAGGATGCTGACGGCGGTGGGAATGCCGCTGGTGGAGAGGTTCAGAAACAGGGCGTAGACGTTGTAGGCGTAGGAGTACAGCACGCCGCCGGCCTCTCCGATGATCTGGTAGAACGGGATCACATAGATCGCGCCCAGGATCTTGGAGATCAATATCATGATGTAGGCGACCAACGTCCCCTCGACAAACGTGTTTTTCTTCATGTATTCCCTCTCGCGACAGGGGCCGCGCCCTGTCCCTCTCCCGTCTGCTCCGGACGCGCTGTCCGGGCCATACTACTATGACTCCAGTATATGATATAACCATATTATTATATATAGGTTTCGCCGGTTTTTCAAGACCTGCCGCGGATTTCCCGCCGGTTTCCGCCGGCAAACGGACGCAAAAAAGAGGCGCCCCGCCGGGGCGCCTCTTTTTTCATTTTATAGACCGATCGGCTTACTCGTCGTACATGCTGATCAGCTTGGTCAGGTGCTCGTAGCGAGCCTTGGCCTCCTCCTCGTTGCGGGCGAACAGAACGTCGGCGCGCTCGGGGAACTCGCGGGTCAGACGGGAGTAACGAGCCTCGTTCATCAGGAACTCCTGATAGCCGCCGGCAGGGGCCTTGGAATCCAGGGTGAACTTCTTCTCGCCCTCGGGGTTGTAGCGGAACAGGTTCCAGTAGCCGCACTCCACAGCCTTCTTCATCTCCTTCTGGCAGTTCATCATGCCGCCCTTGATGCTGTGCATCTCGCAGGGGGAGTAGCCGATGATCAGGGAAGGACCGTGATAGGCCTCGGCCTCGGTGATGGCCTTGATGGTCTGAGCGGGGTTGGCGCCCATGGCCACCTGAGCCACGTACACGTAGCCGTACTGCATGGCGATCTCACTGAGGCTCTTCTTCTTGACTTCCTTACCGGCAGCGGCAAACTGTGCCACCTGGCCGATGTTGGAGGCCTTGGAGGCCTGGCCGCCGGTGTTGGAATAGACTTCCGTATCGAAGACCAGGATGTTGACATTCTCGCCGGAGGCCAGGACGTGGTCCAGTCCGCCGTAACCGATGTCGTAAGCCCAGCCGTCACCGCCGAAGATCCACATGGAC
>CACZNU010000082.1 GCA_902782615.1 Oscillospiraceae bacterium
AAAAATGCAAGCCCCCACACAGTGCAATTTCTGTGTGGGGGCTTAAAGCTGCTTGAGGGGGATCGGCAGTGTACCTCTCATCGTAAGGGAGGGCCGTTTTCCAGCGCATCTCGCGTCACCCTGCCGCCCGGCTCGATCACGCAGAAGCTGTCGTCCCATCGGCCGGACACCAGTTTCTCCAGGATCGTGTTGCTCCCCGAGACCATGCCGACCTCCGCATCCAGAAACAGGGCGTCCTCCCGGACAGGGGCCAGGTAGTCCGGGCTGTCACAGTTGTAGATCCCCGTGCGAATCACGTCGATATGGCTGTAGCTGTCCTGCCATTGCCTGTGGTACCCGCGCTTGGTGGGCTCGTCCACCGATACCGTCATGCGCTCGAAGATGCTCTTGAAGGAGGCGGCCTTGGGATCGGGGCCCTTTACATACAGATGCCCGGTCTCCTTCAGATTGAACCCGTGCCGATCCGTTGTGTGCAGCAGAATGCTGACGCAGTCATCTGCCCGGGGTATGACAATCCGCTGCCGCGCCGGGATATCGGCCCAGGACCCGCCGCAAAACCCCATGGAGACCAGCACCGTTTCTATCGTCTCCGGCAGCTGGCCCAAGGCGTCTAAAATTGCCTGACGCATCAGTTTGGGACCCCGGTGCAGCTTCTCATCCAGCCAAACCACCGGGTGATGGGTCCCCATCTTCTGCTGGGCGGCAGAGATATAGTCCCGGAAAGAAGAGCAGGCCAATATCACAGTTTGATCCATATAAATCTCTCCTATTCTTGCGATGGAAAACCGCTCGTTTTTATGTGCCATAGTTGGCGGTGACCCACCGCTGCACGTGTTCAATAAACCGGCGTGTGGAGACAGAGCAGGTATTCTTGTCCTTGACACAGATGCCGATGGTGCGGGAAAAGGTCTTCTCCATGCGGCACTGAACCACCGGGAATGCGCTGCGGCGCACCATCAGCTCCGGCATGATGCTGATGCCGAGGCCGTTTGACACCATGGCCAGGAGGGTCTGATCCTCCTTGACGGTGTATTGAATGTTGGGCCGGATGCCCAGGGCGTCGAACACGGCGCCGATCTCATAGTCTCCCCCCTCATCCAGCTGAATAAACGGCAACTCCGCCAGCGCCTGGCGGGGAAACGGCTCCCGGCCCGCCAGAGGATGGGAACAGGGGACGATAACCCGCAATTGATCCTGGTGCAGCAGCCAGGCGTCCAGCCCCATAGCGCCGGGCAAACGGAGAAAACCGCAGTCGGCCCTGCCCTCCGCCACCCACTGCTCGATCTGGTTGTAATCACCGGGCAGGATCTCAAACTCGATCCCGGGGTATTTCTGCTGGAAGGACTTGAGGATGTACGGCAGCCACTGGACGGACACGCTGGTAAAGGTGGCCACGCGGACAAGACCGGTCGCCATCCCCTTTAAGTCCTTGGCTGCCTCCTCCAGGCGGTGCTGGGCCTGACAGATCTCCGTGACATAGGGCAGCAGGACGCGGCCGTCGGCAGTTAAAGTGACGCCGCTGCGGTTGCGGACCAACAGCGGCAACCCCACGTCCGCCTCCAGGGCCTGTATGGCGTGGCTGACGGTGGATTGGGTAAAGCCCAGCTCCTCGGCCGCCCGGGTGAAGTTGCCCCGCTCTGCCACCTTGAGAAAGATCTGGTATCGGGTGATATTCATAAAGCACCTCCTGCCACTTTTCTTCAGTATACCAAGTCCGCTGTGCAAGCACAAGAATATAATCGAGAAGTTCGATTGAATAGATGAAAAACATTCGTTTTACAAATCAAAAGAGACAAGATATACTGAAATCAAAGAAACGAACAGGAGGATAAAGGATATGAACGTTGCACTGAAAATGAATCGCTGCGCCGCCTGCGGCAGCACCGATGTGAAGGTAGAAAACGGAATGTACACCTGCCGCGCCTGCGGCGAAAGCCTGGACCACGGCATGAGCGGCGCTGACCTGGAGCGGGTCCAGCGCGTCATGTTGGGAGGAGACACAAAAGCGGCCCAGGAGCTGCGCAACAGATACAAGAATTTGGATATTACCACCTGGAGCAGCGCGGATCGGCTGCAAAACTGACAAACGATTACCGGAACAGGGCCTGGGCGACCCGGTTTCGGATCATCTTTTTCCATGAGCTGTGCCGGGAGAGGGGCGGCGGGACCAAGTCCTGCCGCCCTTTTCCTCTGTTTTTCCGTGGAAGATGCAACAATATGATTGACAGAACGGTTAGGCAATGCTATCATATTTGCACGAAGGAGCGACAATGCTCCTACTACAACGACAAAAAGTGCGCGGCTGTTACGGGCCGTGTGAAAAGGGAAACAGGTGAAAGTCCTGTGCTGTCCCGCAACTGTAAATGAGTCGCTTGCTCCATACATGTCACTGGGAAACCGGGAAGGCGGAGCAAACGGAGCCTCATGAGCCAGGAGACCTGCTTTTTGTCCGTTATCACAGATCACGGTGGATGATGGTGATAATGCATAAAGGCGAAGGGCGTATGCTGGGCATATGCCCACTGTTGGCTTGTGTGCAAGGACCATTCCCATCGGGAGTGGTCCTTTTTTGTTTTGTCGGGAGGGATGCTGTTTGCGCAAATATATCGGTCAGCGGCTGCTGTTCATGATCCCCACCATGCTGGTGCTGACCTTTTTTACCTTTGCCCTGACCTATATCTCACCCTCCGACGCCATCACACTGAAGTTCGAGCGGATGGGCGCCACCCCGGACAAGGCCCAGGTGGAGCAGATGAAGGAGGAAATGGGGCTGAACAGGCCGTTGCTGGTGCAGTACGGCGACTGGCTGGGTCGT
>CACZNU010000083.1 GCA_902782615.1 Oscillospiraceae bacterium
AGGCCGATGATCTGATAGTGGATGCGGGCGTGCTCGGCCACCTTGTCATAGTGGGTGGTCAGCACGGACAGGGCGTTGACATCGTTGAGATAGCGGGTCACCGCCTGGACGATGACGGCACCCTCGTCGGGGTTGGTGCCCCGGGCAAACTCGTCCAGCAGGAACAGGCTGTAGCCCTGCTCCACCTCGCCGAGCGCCTTCTGGAACTCCACGATCTCCGAGCCGAAGCCGCTCAGACCCGACTGGATGGACTGGAGATCGTCAAAGAGCATCTTCACCGCGTGGAAGAGGGGCATCCTCGCCCGCTTGGCGCAGACCAGGAAGCCGGACTGGAACAGCAGGGCGTTGAGGGCCACCGTCTTCATGGCCACGCTCTTGCCGCCCATGTTGGCGCCGGTGATCACCGTGGCGCCACGGTCCATGGCGATGGACACGGGGACGAAGGCTCTCCCCTTCTCCTCCAGCAGATCCACCAGCTCCGGGTTCACCATGTCCTCCAGCTCCAGCGCCGTGTCGGTGATCTCCGGGCGGATGCCGCCGTAGCGGACGGCGAACAGAGCCTTCTGGATCAGGAAGTCCAGCCGGCCCATGGTGTCGGCGTCGGCCAGAAGATCCTCCACATGGGGGGCCAGGGCCGCGCCCATGGCCTTGCGGACCTTCATCTCCTCGCTGTCCTCCTGGGCGCAGATCCGGGTGCGCTTCATGCGCAGGTCCTCCTTCTCCGCGTCGGTGAGGGCCTTGTAGAGCTGCTCCTCCACCTGCTTCTTGGCCTGGCGGATCTCACGGAGCCTGGGCGTGGCGCCGTCGGGGATATAGAAGCCCCGGGACCGGGTGTTGTCCGGGTCCAGGATGGCCAGCGCCGGGGCGGGATCGTGGAAGGCCATGCCCTCCAGACGGGCCGCGGCGTTCACCTCGTCAAAAAGAGGGATCAGGCCGGACAGCCGCTGGAGATAGCCCTTGATCTCGAAGAGCTCCACGTGGTCGGGGATCTCCCCCTCGGCGCAGCGGCGCAGGGATGTGCGGATGTCCTTCACCTGGCACAGGAGGACCATGATCTTGTCGTACACGTCCTTCAGCTCAACCGCGCAGGCCGCGGCGCGCTCCACGTTGCCCAGCTCCCGCTCCAGCTCAGAGCGCTCATCGGGAGCGTAGAACCGCAGGTGGCGGATCCGCTCCTGTCCGAAGGGACAGCAGCCGTGGAGGCCCTCCAGGATATACTGCAGGCCGATCTTTACCTTTTCATCAAAGCTGACGGAAATCATGCCAGTTCCTCCTTTACGTTGATCACAGGGGCGTCCACCGCCTCGGACATGGCCCGCATAAACGCGTCCTTGTCGAACTTCCAGCCGTAGGCCGAGACAGGGTTGATGGTGACGCACAGCGTTCGGGCGGCCTCCTCCGTCTCCAGCGAGACGTTCCGGGTCACCAGCTTATCCAGGGTATCGGTGCTCAAAAGCACCTTGCTGGGGTCCTTCACCACCAGACGGCCGCCCCGCAGCAGGCCGCTGCGCAGCAGGGGCACCACCATGGTGTCCGTCAGGGCGCCGGAGACAAAAGCCTCGCCGTTCTTCTTCAGCGCGTCCGCCAGGGTGCCCTCCACCGTCTCGGGGATGGTCTCCGCCTTGGGGATGTTCATGATGCGGTAGATGTTCACCGTATCGGCCACCACCTTCTCCATGCTCATGTGGTAGCTGGCGCCGGTGCAGAGGATCACGCCCTCCGCCACGGCCCGGGCGCCCAGGGACTTGCGGCCCAGAGCGCCGTCGATGATGGACTGGTCGGCGCCCAGGTCGAAGAAGTGCTGAGACACGGTTTTCAGCTGGGTGGTGATGGAGGGGCCGGCCAGCTGGACGTAGCCGGCGCTGCGGGCCCGGACGATGACCACCTCACCGATGGGCGTGGGAATACCGGTGGTCATCAGCACCTCCTGGGTGATGTCGCCCAGGCGCAGCATATCCTTGGCGGTGGCGATCAGGGTGCCCGCCGGGACGAAGATGCTGGGCTTCTCCGTGCCGGTGACCACGTCGGTGGACTCCCCGTCCCGGCCGATGGAGGTCAGGCCCAGGATGCGGTCGTGGCGGCTGTTGTGGAGCAGCCAGTTGAGCACCGTGGTCTTGCCGGCGTTTTTGCACATGCCCACGATGGACATGGTTTTGACGCTATGCAGTTGCTGCAGCAGTTCCGTTTGCATGGGACGGCTCCTTTCCGGGGAAATATACTCTCAAATGATTATGATAACACAGGAAAAAAGAAAGGTCAAACATAGAAAAAGAGATACGGCACAGGCTGCGCCGTATCTCCGTTCATTTTCCAAAGGCCTCGCAGAGTTCGCGGAGCGGACTGCAAGCCTTCTCACACAAAACGGCTATGCCGCTTTGCGTGAATGATCACTCCACCGTGACGCTCTTGGCCAGGTTCCGGGGCTTGTCGATGTCGCAGCCCCGCTCCAGGGCGATGTAGTAGGACAGCAGCTGCAGGGGCACCACGCCCAGCTGAGGCAGCAGCATCTGCTCCGTCTCCGGGATGGCGATGACCATGGGGACACGGGCGGCCATGTCGGCGGCGTGCTTCTCGGTGGTCAGGGCCAGCACGTGGGCGCCCCGGGCCTGGACCTCCACCACGTTGCTCATGGCCTTGTCGAACAACGGCTCATAGGTACCCAGGGCGATGACCAGGGTGCCGTCCTCGATGAGGGAGATGGTGCCGTGCTTCAGCTCGCCGGAGGCATAGGCCTCGGAGTGGATATAGCTGATCTCCTTCAGCTTCAGGCTGCCCTCCAGGGACAGGGCGTAGTCCAGGTTGCGGCCGATGAAGAACACGTCCTCATGGGAGGCGCACTCCCTGGCCAGCTCATGGATGGCGTCCTTCTGGAGCAGGATCTCCTCCATTTGGGTGGGCAGATTCTGGATGCCGCGGATCATGGCGGTATAGGTCTCATAGTCCACAGTGCCCATGATGTCGCCGAAGTACAGGCCCAGCAGGTTCAAAACCGCCATCTGGGTGCTGTAGGCCTTGGTGGTGGCCACGGCGATCTCCGGGCCGGCCCAGGTATAGAGCACGTCGTCGCTCTCACGGGCAATGGAGGAGCCCACCACGTTGACGATGGACAAAATCCGGGCGCCCCGCTTCTTGGCCTCCCGGAGGGCAGCCATGGTATCCAGCGTCTCGCCGGACTGGCTGATGACGATGACCAGATCGCCCTCGCCCACGATGGGATCGCTGTAGCGGAACTCGGAGGCCAGGCAAACCTCCACGCTGCGGCGGAGCATCCGCTCCAGGTTGTACTTGCCCACCATGCCCACGTGGTAGCTGGAGCCGCAGGCGATGATGTAGATCTTGCCGATGGAACGAATCTCCTCGGCTGTCATGGTCAGGTCGCTGAGGACCACCCGGCCGCTCTGGATCCGGGCGGCAGTGGCCTCGCGGATGGCCCGGGGCTGCTCCATGATCTCCTTGAGCATGAAGTGGGCATAGCCGCCCTTCTCCGCCGCGTCCACCTCCCAGTCGATGTGGTGATGCTCCTTCTCCACCGGGCGCATCTGCCGGTCGTAGATGCGGATGCCGCCGGCGCTGAGGATGGCCAACTCGCCGTCGTCCATATAGACGATGTCCCGGGTGTAGCGGATCAGGGCCGTCACGTCGGAGGCCAGATAGTTGCTGCCCTCACCGAAGCCCAGCAGCAGCGGGGCGTCCTTCCGGGCGGCGTACATGCGGTCGGGATAGTCGGCGCAGACGATGCCCAGGGCGTAGGCGCCCTCGATGGCGTTGAGGGTGCACATGACCGCCTCGAAGAAGTCGTTGCACTGGTCATAGTAGTAATCCAGCAGCTGGGCCACCACCTCGGTGTCCGTCTCGGAGCGGAAGGTGTAGCCCTTGCGCAGCAGCTGCTCCTTAAGAATCATGTAGTTCTCGATGATGCCGTTGTGGACCACGGCGATGCGGCCGCTCTGGCTCACGTGGGGATGGGCGTTGATGTCGTTGGGCTCGCCGTGGGTGGCCCAGCGGGTGTGGCCGATGCCCAGGGTGCCGGGCAGGTCGGCGCCGGCGCGGGTCAGGTCGCTGAGCACCTGCAGCCGGCCCCGGGCCTTCTTCACCCGCAGGGCGCCGTCACCGCACACGGCGATGCCGGAC
Organism: Oscillospiraceae bacterium; assembly: GCA_902782615.1. Classification (GTDB taxonomy): domain Bacteria; phylum Bacillota; class Clostridia; order Oscillospirales; family Oscillospiraceae; genus Vescimonas. The sequence goes on from CACZNU010000083.1 coordinate 4,132, forward strand.
GAGTCATAGCCGCGGTATTCCAGACGGCGCAGGCCGTCCAGCAGAATGGGGGCCGCCTGGCGGTCGCCCACAAATCCTACGATTCCACACATATGGATAATCCTCCTGAATCTTTTGAAATAGTCTCAATCCAAAGCACAAACGCGCAGATCATTTGCCTTTTTTCTCCGGTCGCAGCCCCTCTGTTTTGCGGTCGCCCGCATATTTACAGGCTGCGTCACGCGTCCGGAGCGTCACGGGAGAGCTTCCGCCGAATGCTTCGATCCTCTCTCCTCCTCGTCGTCCTGCCGGACGGTGATCCCGGCAGGCACTGGCGCTTCATGACAGGGTAAACCCGTTGCCTCCTTTCTCCTCTGCGATATAACGTGTATTCAAAAACGCCGGGGCGTTTCTTCCCATGGTTTTTTCATATTTCCCCCGATGGCAGAGCATACTACCACAAAAGGGGGTATTATTGCCATGATAACCGCACTGATCCGCACGGTGATCCTGTATCTGCTGCTGATCGTGGGCCTGCGGCTCACCGGCAAGCGGCAGATCGGCGAGCTGGAACCCATCGAGCTGGTGCTGGCCATGCTGCTCAGCGACCTCTCCTCCGTGCCCATGCAGGATTTCGCCATCCCGCTGCTCAACGGCGTCATTCCCATTCTGACGCTGCTGTCCCTGTCCACCCTGTTCAGCTACGCCAGTCTGCGCAGCGTCCGGCTGAGGCGGCTGATCTGCGGCGAGGCGGCGCTGATCATCAGCGACGGAAAGGTGCTCCAGAGTGCCATGCGCCGGAACCGGCTGACCCTGGACGAGCTGACGGAGGAACTGCGCAGCCAGGGCATCACCGACCTCAACCAGGTGAAATACGCCGTGCTGGAGACCAGCGGCAGGCTGTCCGTCCTTCCCTACCCCGACACGCTGCCGGCCACACCCAAACAGATGGGCATGAAGGTGAAGGACGACGTATTCCTGCCCACCGTTCTCATCAACGACGGACGGATCCTGCGGGACAACCTGGACAAAAGCGGCTTCGACGAGACCTGGCTCCAAAAACAGCTGAAGGCGCACAAGGCCAGATCCGCCGCGGAGATCTTCCTCCTCTCCGTGGACGACAAAGGCACGGTGGTATGCCTGCCCAAGGAGGGACGGATATGAGAGCCATGCGCATCCCCTTATTTATCCTGCTGGTGCTGGTGGTCCTCTCCATGGCCCACACCGTCACCATGGCCCGACGGTGCGAGGGGTGGCTGGCCACCATCGACAGCGCCGACAGAGCGGCGGAGGAGGGACGCTGGGACGAGGCCGGGGCACTGCTGCAGCAGCTGCAGGAGGACTGGGAGCCCAGCCGGATCTGGCTGCGGATCACCATCTCTCACACCACGCTGGACAGCGCCAAAAGCCTGCTGGAGCAGGCCCAGCTCCTTGCCCGGCTCCGGGAGGAGGCCCATACCCGCGCCACCCTGGCCGAGCTGCGTTCGCTGCTGCGCCAGATGGACGAGGGCGAGCGGCTCAGCTGGGAGAATATCCTGTAGGAGTCCCGCTCTCCCCTGAACTCCTTGTGTCCGTCACGGCGGACGGACGCAGGACGGCAAGAGCAGGTTGCGAGGGATTTTGTGTTCCGGGGAAATCGCTCTTTTGCAGGAATACTTTGCGTATTTCAAAAAGGGGCGATGAAGCCGGGGCGCAAAAAAACGCAAAATGCCGCAGACGTTCTGCGCCCGGCTGGCGAAAATTACTTCTCTTGCAGGAGCTTGTTGAGCTCCGCCATGAAGGTGTTGATATCCTTGAACTGGCGGTAGACGGAGGCAAAGCGGACGTAGGCCACCTCGTCGGCGGCTTTCAGCTTCTCCATAACCTTCTCGCCGATGGCCTCGGTGCTGATCTCCCGCTCCAGGGAGTTCTGGATCTCCTGCTCGATCTCGGAGGTCATGCGCTCCATGTCCGCCACGGAGACGGGCCGCTTCTCACAGGAGCGCTGGATGCCCCGCAGCACCTTGTTGCGGTCAAAGGTCTGGCGGCTGCCGTCCTTCTTGATGACCACCATGGGCAGACTCTCCACCGTCTCATAGGTGGTGAAGCGGTTCAAACACTTGAGGCACTCCCTGCGGCGGCGGATGCTGCTGCCCTCGTCGGCGGGGCGGGAGTCCACTACCTTGCTCTCTTTATAGCCGCAAAAGGGACATCTCATGTCGGTTCTCCTCCATTCTTCTGTGTAAACTACACCAGTTTGTAGCCATTATAGCACATTAACGCAAGATGTGGTAGTCCCAAATCGAAAAAATCAGCAATTTTTCGGCAGCACCGGCCAGCCGGTGCCGTCAAAGCGGAACACGGCGCAGGGACGTCCCGCCACGGTGGCGATCCGGGCCAGGCAGAACAGGGCCGGGATGGGAAAGGGGCCGTTGCCGTCAAAGGGCAGGGCCAGCTCCCAGCCCTCCCCGCTGGGCCGGCACAGGCCCCCCGCCGCGGGCCAGCCGGGAAACCGCTCCGCCGGGGCGGGGCGCCATTCCTCCACCCGGGAGGACCGAACACAGCCCCGCTCCACCGGGCCGATGGGCCCCGTCAGGGCCCGGGAGAACCGGCGGCGGAGGACACCTCCCTCCCAGACTCCCAGCAGCAGCTCCCCCCGGCGGCCCCGGGCATAGACCCGGTACAGGCCCGGAGGCACCCGGCCCTCCACGGTGAAGCAGGTGTCCTCCCCCGCCGGCGTGACCCGGAGCGTCCCCACCCGGCGCTCGTCCCAATACAGCGGACAGTCCACGGTGCGTCCCCTCCTCTCCGGCCCGGTATCGGTCGGTGTAGGATATGCGGCGATCAGGGGCGGTATGTGGGGGGATACGGATTGCACCCCAAGGGTGCTTGCCTTTGTTCCCGCTCGTCCCTTGCGGACAAAGGCTGGCGCCGCGGGCCTGCGGCCCTCGCAATGACACCCGCAGCACCCAAAAAACCGGCCTGTGCATGGCACAGGCCGGTTCTTCTCATCTCTCCGATATCTTTCCTCACACCAGACGGCTGTGGGGCAGGCCGAAACTCACCGCGATGGCGGTATCCACCCGATCCATCACATCCCGATCCACCCGGCCCATCCGCTCCCGCAGGCGGCGCTTATCCAGCGTGCGCACCTGCTCCAGCAGGATCACCGAGTCCTTGGGCAGTCCGCTGCTGGCGGCAGCCACCTCGATGTGGGTGGGCAGCTTGGCCTTCCCCGTCTGGGAGGTGATGGCCGCCGCGATCACCGTGGGGGAATGGCGATTGCCGGTGTCGTTCTGGACGATCAGCACCGGACGCACGCCCCCCTGCTCACTGCCGACCACGGGACTGAGATCGGCATAAAAGATATCTCCGCGCTTGACTATCGTATCCACAAAGTTCACACTCCGCCGCCAAGAAGTACCCGACTCCATCCGGGTCACTCTCATTCTCCCACGCAGCCGCGGAATTTATACTCCTGTGTGAAATTCGCTCTCCCGTTCGCCCCGTTTTATCCTATGATTCCGGGCTTAAAAACGCAACATCAGCTCCCGGTCCACCACCTGGCCGTGGCGCAGGTAGACCCGGGGTACACGCTTGCTGACGGCGCAGGTGATCTCATAGGGGATGGTGCCGGCCAGAGCCGCCACCTCGTTGACGCTGATCCGGCTGCCGAAGATCTCCACCTCGTCGCCCGGCTTCACCTCCGGCAGGTCGGTCAGATCGATCATGGACATGTCCATGCAGATCCGTCCCCGCTGGGGCGCGCTGCCGTAGTCGGTCATCATCCGGCACCGGTTGGACAGGCACCGGAAGAAGCCGTCGGCGTAGCCGTAGGGCACCACGCCCATGCGGGTGGGGCGCTCCGCCTCGAAGGTGCGGCCGTAGCTGACGGTGGTGCCGGGATCGTAGTTCTTAATGATGCTGACGGTGGTTTTCAGGGTCATCACCGGCTTCAGGCCCAGCTGCTGGGCGAACTCACCGCAGCCGTACTGCAGCAGGCCGGGGCGGATCATGTCCATCCAGGCCTCGGGCCACAGGGCGGTGGCGCCGGTGTTGGAGCAGTGATGGATGGCGAATTTGCGGCCCCAGGCGGCCTCCACGGCCTCGAAGGTGCGGCGGAACAGATCCAGCTGATTGCGGGTATAGGTCACGCTCTCAGGCTTATCCGGCTCATCGGACACGGCGAAGTGGGTGAACACGCCCTCCACGTCAAAGCCGGGCAGACAGCAGGCCCCGGCCACATCGGCCACAGCCTGGGCAAAGTGGTCGCCCTGGCACAGGAAGCCCACACGGGACATGCCGGTATCCAGCTTCATATGGACCTTCAGCGCCCCGCCGTGGCGCACCGCCTCGGCACTGTAGGCCTTCGCCGCCTCAGGGCTGGTGACGGCCTGGGTGATCTGCAGGTCGATGAGGTTGCCCACCTGGTCGGCGGGGGTGTAGCCCAGGATCAGAATGGGCAGATGCACGTCGTTGGCCCGGAGCTCCATGGCCTCATCCAGGCTGCTGACGGCCAGATAGTCCGCCCCCAGCTCCTCCCGCAGATGGGAGTAGGGAATGGCACCGTGGCCGTAGGCGTCGGCCTTCACCACGCCCAGGAATTTCACGCTCTGGCCCACATGGGCCCGGAGGGTCCGGTAGTTGTGCTCCAGCGCGTCCAGATCGATCTCCGCCCAGGTCCTCTTCAGTGTAGACTCCATAGTTTTCTTTCCTTTCTCAATCCTCCGCCGGAGCCGTCTCCGCCCGGAAGGACGTTATTTCAGCCGTCAGCACCAGCTGATCGGCCATGGTAAACTCCCCATAGACCGGCTCCTGCGTCCCGGCGTCGAACCAGGCGGATATCACCACCTTGTCTCCGGCAGGGGCGGTGGTATCCAGCGCCAGACGCAGGCAGTCCCGCCCGTCCAGCGTCTCCCGGCCCTCCTCCAGCACGTAGCCCGAGGCCGCCGCCTTCAGAAGCCACGGCAGGCAGTTGGCGACGCACAGGTCCGTCAGCGACCCCGCCGCCAGGGTCAGCTCCCCGTAGCTGAGGGTCAGATCCTCCCCGGACACGGTGGCGGTGACGCCCGCCAGCTCCGCCGGGGCGGTGATGACGACCGACGAGTCGCCGCCGGCATCATAGGTACACGCCACGGTGAAGGACCGGGTCTCCTCGGGCAGGTGGCAGGTCACGTCCGCCGTCAGCTCCGCACAGGTCACGGCGGCGTAATGGGTCTGGAGGGCTTCTCCCTCCCTGGCCTTGCCGCAGCCGGCGCATAAAAGCGTCACCAGCAGCAGCCACGGTATGATCTTTCTCACGTTTGCCTCCCTTCGGAGGCTCTCCAATTCCCGCTATATGGTTCTATATGCTTTGTGGGTATCTTTTCTCTATCTCGCGCACTGCGTCGGGGATACGCTCCAACAGGTCGCTGGGGGTCATACACCGCTCCGTCCTGTCCCGGGCGGCCAGATCCCCGGCCAGGCCGTGGAGATACACCGCCGCGCAGCAGGCGGCGAACGGCTCCGCACCCTGGCCCAGCAGGGACACCACCATGCCCGACAGGATATCGCCGCTGCCGCCCTTGGCCATGCCGCTGTTGCCGGTGGGATTCACCGCCAGACGGCCGTCCGGGGCGGCGATCACCGTCCGGTGGCCCTTCAGCACCAGGTAGACGCCGTGGTCCCGGGCAAAGGCGGCGGCGGAGGCCTCCCGGCCCGCCGTCAGATCGCCGATACGGGCGAACTCCCCCTCATGGGGCGTCAGCACCGTGATCTTGCCGCGGCGGCGCCGCAACTCATCTATATGTCCCGCCAGCGCGTTTATGCCGTCGGCGTCCAGCACCAGCGGCTGGGGGATATCCAGCAGGCGGCGACTGAGTTCATCCGTCTCGGCGCTGCGGTCCAAACCGCAGCCCATCAGCACCGCGTCACAGGGGGCCATGGCGGAGCGGACCGTCTCCTCGGCCCGGAGGGACAGCTTCCCCTCCCCCGTGTCCGGCAGCGGAAAGGCCATGACCTCGTCGCACTTGGCGGCCACCACGGACCAGGTCCGCTCCGGCACGCCCAGATAGACCAGCCCGCTGCCCATGCGCATGGCGGCCCGGCCGGCAAACACCGGCGCGCCGGTGAAGCCCACGCTGCCGCAGAGACAGTAGACCTTGCCGAAGGTGCCCTTGTGGCCCATGGGGTCGCGGACAGGCAGGGCGGCGCGGACAAAATCGGCGGTCAGCTCCATGGCGGCGGCTCCTTTCATAAGGTATATTTTTTCTGTAACAGTATACACCCGTTGTCAACCGGAGAAAAGGGTAAAAACGCTCTTGCAACAGGAAAAAAACTGTGCTATAAATATTGTTTGTGAATGCCAAAAGCGAAGAACGGGAAGTACCGCGGATCACCCACCCGCCAGAGAGGATCGGCCACAGGCTGCAAGCCGGTCCGGGTTCGGGGCGCGGCGTTCGCCCGGGAGCTGCCGCGAGGAAATGCGCGGACGGATGGGCCCACGTTATCGGGCCGAAAACGAGCGCGCCGTCCTGTTGGCGGCGAAACCGGGTGGTACCGCGGAAGCTGAGCCTTTCGTCCCTGTGTTGTCGGGGATGGGGGGCTGTTTTTTTGCCTTTTTTCCCGGAAATATCGTCATAAAATTCCGAAGAACAGGAGTGTAACAGATGAAGCAGCAGTTAGAACAGATCCGCGCCGCCGCTCTGGCCGCCATTGAGCAGGCCGGTGCCACGGAGGAGCTGGAGAGCGTCCGGGTGAAATTCCTGGGCAAGAAGGGCGAGCTCACCGCCCTGCTCAAGCAGATGGGCAAGCTGAGCCCCGAGGAGCGCCCCGTCATGGGCCAGCTGGCCAACGAGGCCCGCGCCGCCATGGAGAAGGCCATCGACACCGCCCGCACCCGTCTGGAAGCCGCCGCCCTGGAGCTGAAGCTGGAGAGCGAGTCCGTGGACGTGACCGTGCCCGGCGAGAAGGTCACCATCGGCCACAAGCATCCCATGTATATCGCCCTGGACGAGATCAAGGACATCTTCGTGGGCATGGGCTTTACCGTGCTGGACGGGCCGGAGGTGGAACTGGCCGAGCTGAACTTTGACCGCCTCAACGCCGAGGAGGGACACCCCTCCCGGGACTGGTCCGACACCTTCTATTTTAAAGAGGACAGCAGCGTCATGCTCCGCTCCCAGACCAGCCCCATGCAGGTCCGAGCCATGGACACCCTGCCCCTGCCCATCCGCATGATCGCCCCGGGCCGGGTCTACCGCAAGGACGAGGTGGACGCCACCCACAGCCCCATGTTCCACCAGGTGGAGGGCATGGTCATCGACAAGAACGTGACCATGGCCGACCTGAAGGGCACCCTCAACGCCGTGGTGGAGCAGCTCTACGGCAAGGGCACCCAGACCCGGTTCCGTCCCCACCACTTCCCCTTCACCGAGCCCAGCTGCGAGCTGGACGTCCAGTGCCACAAGTGCGGCGGCAAGGGCTGCCCCACCTGCAAGGGCGAGG
>CACZNU010000084.1 GCA_902782615.1 Oscillospiraceae bacterium
CCGGATGCCCAGGTCGTAGCGGCCATCCTCATCCTGACGCACCATCTCGTGGCGCCGCAGGGTGGCCAGCAGGGCGTGGACGGTGCTCTTGGGGTAGCCGGCCGCGATGGACAGCTCCTGCAGTGACATGGGCCGGCGGTGCTGCAGCACCAGCTCCAGCAGCTCCATGGCCTTGTCCACCGAATGGACAGCGCGTGGGTCCTTGGCTGCCATGGCCTCACCTCCTTTTTCTCAAGCATACCACGGGACAATGGGGAAAAGCAACAGGATTCTTTATTGCGGGATAAAAATTCAGCAATACCGAATTGCGGTGTGGAAAAGGAAGGGGGTTTCCGGTAGAATGAAGCTATAAAATACGGGAGGAGTATTCGCCATGAAAAGGGTATCTGTACTGCTGATAGTGGTGGCGATGACGCTGGGACTGACCGCCTGTGACCGGGGTGTCAACCCCGCAGACAAGACGGAACTGATTGTGTTTGCCGCCGCGTCCATGACGGAGACACTGACGGAGATCGAGGCGAAATACGAAGCGGCGCATCAGGACATCGACCTGGTATTTACCTTCGACTCCTCCGGTACGCTGAAGACCCAGATCGAGGAGGGGGCTTCCTGCGACGTGTTCATCTCCGCTGCGCCCAAACAGATGAATCAGCTGGAGGAGTTGAATCTGGTGCTTTTGGACAGCCGTGCCGATCTGCTGGAGAACAAGGTGGCATTGTGCGTGGCGGAGGGAAATCCGGCGGATATCCATTCCTATGATGAGTTGGCCGCTGCCCTGCAGGCGGGGACGGTGCTGCTGGCTGTGGGCAACAGCGACGTGCCGGTGGGCCAGTATACCCGGAAGATCTTTGAACACTACGGTATCGATGAGGCCGCCGTGGCCTCCTGCCTGACCTATGGCTCCAACGTGAAAGAGGTCACCACCGCCGTCACCGAGGCCGCCGCCGACTGCGGTATCATCTATGCCACCGACGCCTTCTCTGCCGGGCTCACTCCGGTGGACACCGCCACAGCCGACATGTGCGGCCAGGTGATCTATCCGGCGGCGGTGCTGAACACCTCCGCCCACCAGGAGGAGTCCCGGGCCTTCCTGGACTACCTGACAAGGGAGGAGGCCGCCACCATTTTTGAGGCGGTGGGTTTTACAACCCTGGGCAAGTAAGCTGTGTGGACAAGGAGAACGCCATGGACTGGTATCCCCTCTATAATTCTCTGCGCATCGCGGTGATCTCGGCGGTGATCGTGTTCTTCACCGGCATCGCCGCGGCGTACTATATCGCCAAATTGCCCAGACTGATCAAGGGCGCGCTGGACGTGGTGCTGACGCTGCCGCTGGTACTGCCGCCCACGGTGGTGGGCTATCTGCTGCTTTGCCTGTTGGGACCGCGGCGCACCGTCGGTGCCTGGGTGCTGGAGACCTTCGGCGCCCGGCTCACCATGCAGTGGTGGTCGGCGGTATTCGCCGTGACGGTGGTGGTGTTCCCTCTGATGTACCGCACCGCCCGGGGCGCCTTTGAGAGCTTTGACGAGGATCTGGCCCGGGCGGGGAAGACCCTGGGTCTGAGCAACTCGTATATTTTCTGGCGGATCCGCATGCCCTGCTGCCGCCAGGGCATCATCGCCGGAGCGGTGCTGTCCTTTGCCCGGGCCATCGGCGAATACGGCGCCACCAGCATGGTGGCGGGCTATACCCCGGGCCGGACAGCCACCGTAGCCACGGAGGTGTACCAGCTCTGGCGCATCGGCAACGACGCCCTGGCTCTCAGGTGGGTGCTGGTGAACATCGCCATCTCGGCGGTGGTGCTGCTGGCGGTGAATCTGCTGGAGCGGAGGAGGTGAGCCCATGCTGCAGGTGAACATACAGAAAAAGCTGGGCGACTTCCGGCTGGACGTCCACTTTGAGACGGGCGGTGGTGTGCTGGCTCTGCTGGGCGCCTCCGGCTGTGGCAAGAGCGTGACTCTCAAGTGTATCGCCGGGCTGGAAAAACCCGATAAGGGCCGCATCGTGCTGAACGATCGGGTGCTGTTCGACAGCGAAAGGCGCGTCGATCTGCCGCCCCAGAGGCGGCGGGTGGGCTATCTCTTCCAGAATTACGCCCTGTTCCCCCACATGACGGCGGCGGAGAACATCGCCGCCGGAGCGCCGCATCTGCCGCCGAAGGAGCGGCAGGCGGCGGTGGCGGAGCAGATCCGGGCTTTCCACCTGGAGGGGCTGGAGAAGCACCGGCCCCATCAGCTCTCCGGCGGACAGCAGCAGCGTCTGGCTTTGGCCCGTATTATGGCGGGAGATCCGGAGGTGCTGCTGCTGGACGAACCCTTTTCGGCCCTGGACAGCTACCTGAAGTGGCAGCTGGAGCTGGAACTGATGGATACGCTGAAAAGCTTTGGCGGCGACGTGGTGTTCGTCAGCCATGACCGGGACGAGGTGTGCCGTCTGTGTCAGTCCGTGTGCGTGCTGACGGACGGAACATCCGAGCCACAGGAGACGGTGCGCCGCCTGATGGAGGCGCCGGGCACGGTCAGCGCCGCCCTGCTCTCCGGCTGCAAGAACTACTCCCGGGCGGAGCGGCTGGATGACCACACCGTCCGCTGCGGCGACTGGGGCGTGACGCTCCGCACGGCGGCGGAGGTGCCGGCGAACGTGACGGCGGTGGGCGTCCGTGCCCACCACATCGTACCAATTGCGGCGGGGGAGAACGACATCCCCTGCACGGTGGTGCGGGTCATTGAGGACGCCTTCTCCACAGTGGTGATGCTGGCCACGCCGGGCGGCAACACGGGAAAATCCTTGCTGCGGCTGGAGCTGGACAGGGGGCGCTGGGCTGCCCTGGGCGGGCCGGATCGGCTGACCGTCCACATTGCGCCGGAGCAGGTGATGGCATTGACAGGAGGCGGTGTGTGATGCGGGATTTGACAGGGAGGACCATCGACTATCTGCGCCTGTCGGTGACGGATTTGTGCAACTACCGCTGCATCTATTGCATGGGGGAGGACGGGATCTGCAAGAAGGATCACCGGGAAATCCTGTCCATCGAGGAACTGGCGGAGATGGGCCGGGCCGCGGTAGCCTGCGGCGTGCGGAAGATCCGGCTCACCGGCGGTGAGCCCTTGGTGCGGCGGGGCATCCTGGAGCTGTGTCGCTGCCTGCGGATGCTGAAGGGCCTGGAGGAGTTGACCCTCACCACCAACGGTTCCCTGTTGCCCCAAATGGCAGCGGAGCTGAAGACCGCCGGGGTGGACCGGCTGAACATCAGCCTGGACACGCTGGACGAAGAGCGCTTCCGTACCATCACCCGGCGTGGAGAGCTGAAAGACGTGCTGAAGGGTCTCCGCGCCGCGGAAGACGCCGGCTTTACCGGCACCAAACTCAACACCGTGCTGATGGGCGGCATCAACGACGGCGAGATCCCCAATTTGGTGGCATTGACCAGAGAAAACGAGATCAGCGTGCGGTTTATCGAGTTGATGCCCATGGGCCCCTGTACCCAATGGCCCAAAGAGAGATTTATTAGCGCGGAAACCGTGCTGGAAAAGGTGCCGACGCTTCAGTTGATACACACCGACGGCGTGGCGGAGGTCTATCAGGTGCCCG
>CACZNU010000085.1 GCA_902782615.1 Oscillospiraceae bacterium
CGCGCCGACGATGGAGCTGGTGGACGGATTCGAACCCCCGACCTGCTGATTACAAATCAGCTGCTCTACCAGCTGAGCTACACCAGCATTTGTCCAGCGCAAGAAATAATACCATGATTCCTATGCTTTGTCAACAAAAACTTTCGGTGAATCTCACATTTTCAAGGGAGGATGGATGCCAATGAAACTATCAGAGCTTGCCCCGTCGTACCGCTCTGCCGCGGCGGCCATCGGCGGCCGGATCCGGGAGCTGACGGGCGCCCTGGCCCGGACGGACGATCCCGGGGAGAGGGCCGAGCTGCGCCGGAGAGTGCGGGAGCTGAGGCCGCTGCTGCGCCAGACCCGGGAGCTGGCGGAGCTGATGGAGCACTACTATGAGAGGGGGTACTATCGCAATGAGAGGTACAGGATTTAACCCCCTGGACCGGCGCGGTCTGCGGGCGTGGCAGCCGGACGAGGGAGGGGACAACCGGGAGCAGATACAGCGTCTGCTGGCCAATCTGCCCCTGGCGGTGGAGCAGGAGCTGACGCCCCGCCAGCGCCAGATCCTGCTGATGCGGTTCGACCGGGGCATGCGGGTCACGGACATCGCCGCCGAGCTGGGGCTCACCAAATCGGCGGTGTCCCGGAGCCTGAGCCGGTCCACGGAGCGGCTGTTCAAGGCCCTGCGCTACAGCCTATAAAAATAGGAAAAAAGGGGTTGACTTTTGCCGGCAAACACATATAATCGGCTTGCGATTTCCCCCCGGAGGGGAGAGAGGAGTTTTTGCGATGTATAACAAAGCGATGCACAGCCGCTGGCTGCGGGTGGTGGGCATTGTGGCCGCCGCACTGCTGATGGCCTTCGGCATCAACCGGATCATCGTGCCCCAGGGCCTGTACAACGGCGGCGTGCTGGGACTGTGCCAGGTGATCCGCACCCTGCTGGATACCCGCCTGGGCATCCGGGTGACGGACGTGGACCTGGCCGGCGCGCTGAACCTGGCCGCCAACATCCCGCTGATGATCCTGGCCTGGCGGACCCTGGGCCGCACCTTCGTGGCCAAGCTGATCCTGGGCACGGTGTGCAGTTCCCTCTTTATGATGGTGATCCCGGTGCCGGCCCAGCCGGTGGTGGAGGACGTGCTGACCAGCTGTCTCATCGGCGGACTGATCAACGGCGCCTCCATCGGCCTGATGCTCACCTGCGGCGGCAGCTCCGGCGGTCTGGATATCCTGGGCCTGTATCTGAGCAAGACGCGGGGCATCACCGTGGGCAGGATGTCCATCATGTTCAACGCGGTGCTGTTTTCCGTCTGTCTGGTGCTGTTCGACGCCCGCACGGCCATCTATTCCGCCATCTTCTCCGTCATCACCTCGTTGATGGTGGACCGGATGCACCAGCAGAACATCACCGTCCAGGCCCTGATCATGACCAAGAAGAAGGACGAGGAGCTGCCCCGCCGGATCATGCAGGATATCGGCCGCGGCGTCACCCGCTGGGACGGCGTGGGCTCCTACACCGGCGACGACGTGTGGGTGCTGTGCGTGTGCCTGAGCAAGTATGAGATCGAGACCCTCCAGCAGTCGGTCCACGAGATCGACCCCGGCGCCTTCATCATGGTGCAGGAGGGCGTCCACACCAGCGGCAACTTCAAGCGGCATCTGTCATAAGGGATAGGGAAACACACCGGCGGGAGCCGGTGTGTTTTTGTGTTGTGGGGCATAGGCATATCGGCACGGACCGGCACAGCCCGTCCGTGCCGCGAGGAAATCAGCGAAGCGCCGCCAGCGGCGGATACAGCGAGCTGATTTCGAGGAAGTGTCCCGGTTTTCACGACCAACGGGAAGCGAAAACCGGTTGACACGACGGTGAGCAAAGAGCCTCTCACTGCGACGATATGCCGCCGGCGGGCGACGAGGCTCGCCCGGCGGCTCCGCCGCCGGCACGCACGCGGCCTTGCCGACATGCCACCGGCATATCGGCATCGTCCCTTACGGGCCGACCGGCCTGTTCGAGCCCCTCCCCTTCTCATTCCATAAAATAAAGGACACCCAATGGGTGTCCTTTATTTTATGGAGCGGGCGACGAGGCTCGAACTCGCTACCTCGACCTTGGCAAGGTCGCGCTCTACCAGATGAGCTACGCCCGCAAA
>CACZNU010000086.1 GCA_902782615.1 Oscillospiraceae bacterium
CAGCGCCGCGCTGATCCCCAGTGCGGTCAGGTACTGCTCAAAAAAGGCGGACACCAGCCATATGACTGCAGTTGCCGCCAGCAGGATGAAAAATCGTTCCGCTCCAAACCGGAGAATATACCAGATGACGGCGCATTGGCTCCGCCCGGGGCTGTACCAGGAATAGCCGGCCGCATTGGCGGCAAGCAGCCCGGAGCTTCCCCCGATGCTGTGGAAGAGATAGGCGTCGTAAAGAGACCAGATCAGAGATGCTGCCAACAGCAGCCAGAAGGCGATGGCCATTTTTCTCCTCCACAGCTGTTTCCTTCCGCCGACGGTGGTAAAGAGCAGCGGCTTGATGCCGCTCCTTGTCTCGATGCTGAAGAGCAGCGGAACCGTCAGGCAGAATACCGCCAGGACAATAGCGGCGCTCCGCTCACGGAACGGCCCTCCGTGTTCGCCGTAGATCCGGTCATAGGGATCCTCGTTCACCAGGCAGACATTTTCGATGCCCTCGTCAGCCAGCGAGAGCAGCTCCTGATACCGCGCCTCCAGCGCGGACAGCGCCCAGCATCGGGCCTCATGGTAAGCCAGAAGCCGCTCGTCCGCCTGCCCCTGACGAATCTGCAGGTAGTCCGCCTCGGCGCTCTCCCGCTCGGCGGAGATCGCCCCAAGACCTCTCTCCGATACGCTCCCGGCGTACCGATCCACATAGTCGGTGTAGAGGGCCTCCCTCTGCCCCTTGACAATGGGGTCCGGTTCATTTTTCCACAGGAGGATCAGCCCCGCCAGAAGGAACACGGCGCCGGCGGAAAGCAGGCACAGCTTTTTCCATTCATACCCGGCGGAGGACAGCAGTCTCCGGTGCTTGCGGCGGGCAAACAGCTTTGTCAATCCTGCCAGACGCCCGGGTGCAAGCTTTCCCTCTCCCCTCCGGGGCAGGATCGTCAAGAGACTAAGCGCCACAGCAAGGAGCAGGAGGAGAACCAGAACCGCTGTCCTCTCCCCCACGGGAAAGCCCATCACATTGTAGTTCAGATACCGCTGCGCAATGGTCTGTACCGACAGCAGATGGAAGATGTTATACGAGGAGAGCCAATAGCCGGCGTCGTTGATCTCATAGGCCCGGAACAGCACGTATTCCCCCAGGAAGCACAACGCCAGAAGGAATATACCCCGCTGGGGAGCTCTGACGTGGGACAAAACCAGCCACAGGCACAGTCCCACGACAAAAACGCCCCCGATCTGGACGGCGCAGAACCAGGCGAAGAAGCCGCCCACCGTGGCGGGCACCGTCCAGTTCTGCAGGGCGGAGACGCACTGCGCCGGCAGCCTCCAGTTGGGGGCCTGCCGGTACAGGATGGAGCCCAGCAGCAGTTGGCCTCCTACCGAGGCGACCACGCAGGTCACGGCACTGAGTAGAAGGATAACCACCCGTGCCAGAGCCAGGGGCCTCCTCCCGTTTGCCGTGGTGCGCAGCAGCGGCTCCACGCCGTTTGCCAATGGCTGCAGCATCCGGATCACCGTGTAAAAGAGGAAGCCGATATGGAACAGGATGTTGGCCTGATAGCCAATCACGGACGTCTCTGTGTCCGTGATGTAGAGACCGGTCAAATCGTTTTTTATAGCGAGATAATCCGCAGCCGTCTTCCCTGCGTTCCGGTAGGCAAAGGAGCCCTTTTTCGCAAACAGTGGATTGCTCCGGATCTGTTCGGCCTGCTCCACGATCCGATCGATCTCAGCGGTATATTCCGCCCGCTCCGTCAGCTGCTCCTCCCAGCGCTGCAGCGCGGCCCTGGCTTCCGGGCTCACGCCCGGAAAGCGTCCCGCTTGGACCGCCTGTATCTTTTTCTGAATGTCCGGGTATTTTTCCAGATAATACGGGTCTATCTCACCAGGATCTTCTGCCAGGAAGCAGGCCGCGTCCCAGGCGGCGTACTCCTTGCGCTGGGCCTGCGTCTGGGCGAGCCAGTCCCCTGGATCCGCCAGGCCGGACAGCCGATCCCGCCATGCATCCCTGCACGCGTCGTAGTGATAGAGCGGCACACCCAGCGTATCCGCCTGCTGCTGCATATACAGGCATAGATTGCCCACCAGCAGCAAGATCGCCACAATGATCCACTGCTGGCGGAAAACGACACGCTTGATCTCTTCCATGGCTCACTCCAGACCTACCAGTTTTGCGCCGCCGGAGGCGATATCCGCCTTCTCCAGATACCAGACGGGCGCGACAGGATCCGAGCCATCTGTGAAGAAGACATAGGACGGTGTGGACAGCAGATAAATCATTGCTTTCCCGTTTTCCTCCGGCGGAACGGGGATAAACTGCTTCAGCTCGCCCTCATAGGTATAGATGTACAGGCCCCGCTTGTCTGCGGGGATCCGCCCTGTTCTGTCGATCATGGAAATCGCGTTGGTAAAATACAGGTATTCGTTGTCATACATCCCCGCCCCATACTCATAGGCGGGATCGCATTCCCTGTATTTCGTCTGTTCCATGGTGGTCAGGGACATGGAGTAGAAGCCATTCTCCAGGTCAAACCAGTATAGCGTATCATCCCGGATCGCATAGTTACCCCATCCGCTCCAGTCCTCGATGAGCGTACACGCTTCCCCGGCGGAAATATGGTACCCCACAAGGGAACGCTTCTCCGCGTCATTGTGGTTTGCCTCTGCCAGAAGCCAGTCTCCCCACAGCGTGATCCCATCGTAGGAGACGGTGGTGTTGTCATCGCCGCCGAGAACCGGTATGATTTCCCCGTTGGGATCCCGGAGTTTTGTCAGATAAACCGTGCTGCTGGATGCGTTGGCAGACCATCTCTCCACCGCCAGCGCCACATACTCTCCGCGGATAAGATGGCTGAATCCAAAGCCATCTCCACTCAGCACCGGCAGCTCCTTGATGCGCTTTCGCCCCCCGCCGTCGATGCCCACTTCATAGACGCCGTAAGCGCCCTCTTCCTCGGCAAGGTAGTAGAGCTTGTTGCCGGAGGCGAACACAGACTGGGAATTGATGTGGGCCGCGCACGTGCCGTCTCTGTGCATGCAGTTGGGCCTGGTGCACAGAGGAGAAATCGGAGCTGACAACGTGGGTTCCAGAAAAGTCAGGCTCCCGTTGTTGCAGAAAATATAGGCGTCGTCCGTATAGGCCACGGAACCGTGGTGGTAAATATACTGGTTATAGTCCACTCCATCCGTCACCGTCTTCTGCCCGCAGCAGGTCAGAACCAGCGCGGAAAACACAAGAAACAGACCGATCGTCATCCGACGAATCATCCTCATACAGCATCCCCCTCACGAAAATATCTACCATATAACTGCGTATAATTATTACTCCCTTTATTTATCTCATAGATTAGTTCCTGATCTCCCACAAGCCCATTGCCCGGGACCTTAGCCAAATCAGAAAATACATCTGGTCGCTGGTTCTCAAGGGCTGCTATGAACTGCGGATCTCCGCCACGATCAATGATTGCAGAAATCGAATCGAGTATCGCATCGTGAAGCTCTGTCAGTTGGTTCTGTGCCACTTCTCTAATGTCGATTCGTATAAGAATATCACATATCTTTCTCCCTAGATTGAATTTTTTGTTTACAAGAATGTCCACCAAAATAGAAATAACATACTCTGGTTTAAGGCGTGTAGTATTCTCAAGAATACACTGCAAATATTCTTCACAATTACCCCAATAAATTTCTTGCAGTTGGTTACCTATAGCCCTGCATGCATCATCAAAAACACTAATCTATTTCAACATTGACTGTTATATTATTCTCTTTTTTCTTTCGAAACCACTTCACAGCATCTTCTCCAATTCATCCATATTAGTCTTGATCTCCGCTTCCAGTTCCCGAAGCTTTGCCAGAATCTCACTGGTAGGAGGATACTCTACGGGCTTGTACTCCGTTTGCTTGTATTTGTTGATAGAGAGGTCATAGTCGTTTCCGACGATCTCCTCCCTGGGCACAAGGAAGCTCTGCTCCGTACGGGCGCGGGCCGCTTCGGCATCCAGTGCATGGAACCGGGCGATGATGTCGGGGATATCATTCTCCTTCGTCTCGCTGCGCTTATCGTCCAGAGAGAAGCCGTCGGCCTTCATGTCATAGAACCACACGTTGTCCGTGCCGCCGTGGCCGGTCTTGGTGAAGATCAGAATGGCGGTGGACACGCCGGCGTAGGGCTTGAACACGCCGGAGGGCATGGAGATCACCGCCTCCAGACGGTTGCCCTCCACGATCTCCCTGCGGATGGCCTTGTGGGCCGTGGAGGAGCCGAACAGCACGCCGTCCGGCACGATGCAGGCGCAGCGGCCGCCCACCTTCAGCATCCGCAG
>CACZNU010000087.1 GCA_902782615.1 Oscillospiraceae bacterium
CACCCGGGGACCGGAGCGGACGGAGATCTTGACGGTGCCGGGCCGAAGCTCCCGGAGGGTGATGCCGCAGTCGGTGCCCTCCACCAGGGCGGCCAGGGAGCTGAGCTCCTCAATGTCGGCCTCGGTAGCGTGCATCTCCTGCCGCAGGGACAGGGGGATCTGCATGATGACCACCCGCTCCTGGTCGTAGAGTTCCATATCCGCCACCATCCGGCTCTCCATGGCCAGACGAGTCCTGCTTTTGGTGCGGAACAGCGCCTTGTTCACCGCGGACACGTCCGCCTGTTCCAGAAGGGCGGCGGCAATGCGGTGGGTGCGGGCGGTGGTGTTGGAATAGACGAAGCAGCCGGTGTCGGTGGAAATGGCCACGTACAGCGGCAGCGCGATGGCAGGGGTCACGGGGGTCAGGGCCCGGATGATCTCGTAGACGATCTCGCCGGCGGCGGCCGCCGTGGCGTCCACGCAGGCGTGGCGGGCGAAATAGCTGTGAGAGGGGTGGTGGTCGATGGCCAGCTCAATGGCGTCGGCGTACTTTTTGGCGTTCTCCGGCAGAAGACCGAGGGTGGCGATGTCCACGCTGATGACGTGCTCCGGTGTAAAGCTGTCCGACCCCCAGTAGGGGGCGGCGTAGGGGGCGTAGGTGGCGGTGATCTCCGGGTTGTAAAGGAGACAGGCCGTCTTGCCCAGATCCCGCAGGGCCTGGCACAATGCCGCGGCGGAGCCGATGGTGTCCC
Source organism: Oscillospiraceae bacterium (assembly GCA_902782615.1). Lineage (GTDB taxonomy): Bacteria > Bacillota > Clostridia > Oscillospirales > Oscillospiraceae > Vescimonas. The sequence goes on from CACZNU010000087.1 coordinate 735, forward strand.
CGTCCGGGCGGACGTGGGTCAGGATCAGCACGTTGTTCAGTTTTCGCAGATAACCGGCGGTTTCTAAAATGTTCATGGTGAACCTCAAAGTCATTCCGCCGCCGCAGCGGCGAAAAGTATTAGATCATTTTTTTGCCGCGGCGTGTACCCCAAGGGCACTTGCCTTCGAAGCCGCTCGCTTCTCGCGGGCGAAGGCTGGCGTACGTGGCAAAAAATACTTCTCGGCCTGCAAACGTGCGAGCGTCTCACGCAAGCGATAAGTGAGTATCCAAATCTTTGATTTGGCAACACGAACTTATGCGTCAGCTGTGCGCTGCAGCAGGCCGCAAGCCTTTTCATCGGAAATCAGCAGATTTCCGATGATGTCACTTGTCCTCCGGCAGCACGATGTCCGCATTGGCGGGGTTGGCCGGCTTGACGTTGTTCAGCATCTCCAGGATGTGGGCACCGTGGGCGATGGAATCGTCGGCAAAGAACTGAAGCTCCGGGGTGTAGCGCAGACCCAGACGGCTGCCCAGCTCCCGGCGGAGATAGCCGGCGGCGGACTTGAGGCCCCGCATGAGATCCTTCTCGTCGGTGCGGTCCAGGGCGCTGACATAGACGCGGGCATAGCGCAGGTCGCTGGTGGTGTCTACGTGGGTGATGGTGATCATGGCGTCATTGACCCGGGGGTCCTTGACAGTACGCAGCAGGGCGCTGAGCTCCTGCTGGATCTCGCCGTTGATACGGCCGATACGGTTGGAAGCCATAGAAATCGCTCCTTTCAAGGGAAATGTGAAAAGATGGGCGGGCGAATACGCCCGCCCATATCATGTGCTTATTGCGGAATTTCTTCCATGGTGAAGGCTTCGACGATGTCGCCCTCCTTGATGTCGTTGAACTTCTCAATGGACAGGCCGCACTCATAGCCGGCGACGACCTCCTTGACGGAGTCCTTGAACCGCTGCAGGGAGGCCAGCGTGCCCTCGTGGACGACAATACCGTCGCGGACCAGTCGGACCTGGCAGTCCTTGCGCTGGATCTTGCCATCCTGCACGTAGCAGCCGGCCACGGTACCCACGCCGGAGACCTTGTAGGTCTGGCGGACCTCCGCGTGGCCCAGCAGAGCCTCCCGGAACTTGGGAGCCAGCATGCCCTTCATGGCGGACTCGATCTCGTTGATGGCGTCGTAGATCACGCGGTACATCCGCATATCCACGTTGGCCCGGGCGGCGCTGTCACGGGCGGCGTTGTCCGGCCGGACGTTGAAGCCCACGATGATGGCCTGGGAGGTAGCCGCCAGCATGACGTCGGACTCGTTGATGGCGCCCACGCCGCCGTGGATCACCCGGACGCGGACCTCGTCGTTGCTCAGCTTCTCCAGAGAGGACTTGACGGCCTCCACACTGCCCTGCACGTCGGCCTTGACGATCAGGTTCAGATTCTTCATCTCGCCGGCCTGGATCTGGCTGAACAGATCCTC
>CACZNU010000088.1 GCA_902782615.1 Oscillospiraceae bacterium
GTGATCTACGTCTCCGCCACCCCGTCAGACTACGAACGCAGCCGGTCGGGGCAGATCGTGGAGCAGGTCATCCGGCGCACGGGCCTGCTGGACCCCCGGGTGGAGGTCCGCCCGGTGCTGGGCCAGATCGACGACCTCAGCGAGGAGATCCGCGCCCGTGCCGCCCGGAACGAGCGCGTCCTGGTCACCACCCTCACCAAACGCATGGCGGAGGATCTCACCAACCACTTCCGCTCCAGCGGCATCCGGGTCCGGTATATGCACTCCGACGTGGCCGCCCTGGAGCGGATGGAGATCATCCGTGACCTGCGGCTGGGCGAGTTCGACGTGCTGGTGGGCATCAACCTCCTGCGTGAGGGCCTGGATCTGCCGGAGGTGAGCCTGGTAGCCATTCTGGACGCGGACAAGGAGGGCTTTCTGCGCTCCGAGACCAGTTTGATCCAGACCATCGGCCGGGCCGCCCGAAACGCCGAGGGCCTGGTCATCCTGTACGCCGACACCATCACCCCCAGTATGCGTGCCGCCATCGATGAGACGGAGCGCCGCCGGAAGATCCAGAACGACTTCAATGTGGCACACGGCATCATCCCCAGGACCATCCGCAAGAGCGTCCGGGAGATGGTGGAGATCAGCCACACCGCCGAGGAGGCCTCCAAGCTCAGCAGGAAGAAGCTGTCCGCCGCGGAGCGGCAGGCCACCATCGCCCGGCTGGAGAAGGAGATGAAGCAGGCCAGTAAGATGCTGGAGTTCGAGTACGCCGCCGTGCTGCGGGACCAGATTATCCAGCTGCGCAGCGAGGAGTGAGGGCCATGGAGCAGCGCAGAGGCATCTCCGGCTTTACCCTGAAGCTCATCGCCGTGGTCACCATGTTCATCGACCATCTGGGGGTCACCCTGTTTCCCGGCGTGCTGTGGCTCCGGTGCGTCGGCCGTCTGGCCTTTCCCATCTTCGCCTTCCAGATCGCCGAGGGCGCCGTCCGCACCCGGGATTTCAAAAAGTATCTCATCCGGCTGGCGGTCTTTGCCGTTATCGCCGAGGTACCCTTCAACCTGATGTGCGCCCACAGCGTCACCTACCCCTACGGGCAGAACGTCATCTGGACCCTACTCATCGCCCTGGCTGTCATCGGCTGTGTCCGGTGGGCGGAACAGAGGGAGAATACCGCCCTGCTGGCCCTCGTCTGGGCCGGGTTGGCGGTGGGGGGATACCTGCTGGCGGAATGGGCCATGACCGACTACGGCGGCTGGGGCGTCATCACCGTGCTGGTGTTTTACGCCTGCCGGGAGAAAAAGTGGGGCCTGCCGGCGGAGATCGCCGCCATGGCGGCCATCCACGGCTTCGCTTTGGGCAGCGCCCATGTGATGCTGGGGAGCGTCCGGTTCCCCGTCCAGGCGCTGGCGGTGCTGGGCCTGATCCCCATCCACCTGTACCATGGGCGGCAGGGCCCCCATAATCGGGTCCTGCAGATCGCCTTTTACGCCTTTTACCCTGTCCACATCCTGATCCTGGCGCTCATCGCCATGTATATCCGATAGAGAGGAACACCTGATGGCAAAGCATAAAGAGGAGAAAACCAACGTGATGCGCATTCTGGACCAGAGGCGCGTCCCCTATACCCCCCACACCTACCCGGTGGGGGACACCGCCCCCGACGGCGTGTCCGTGGCCGCCATGATGGGCCAGGATCCCGCCGCCGTGTTCAAGACCCTGGTCTGCCGGGGCGCCGGCGGCGGCTACTACGTGTTCGACATCCCCGTGGCCGCCACCCTGGACCTCAAGAAAGCGGCCAGGGCCGTGGGGGAGAAGTCGGTGGCCATGATCGCCCAGAAGGAGCTGCTGCCCCTGACGGGCTATATCCACGGCGGCTGCAGCCCTGTGGGCATGAAGAAGCCCTTTCCCACCGTGTTCCACGAGAGCGTGAACAGTCTCGATACCGTCACTGTCTCCGCCGGCAAGGTGGGCCATCAGATCCAGTGCAGACCCGCCGACCTCATCGCCCTGGTGGGCGCGGACACGGCGGATATTACCGTAGAATAAGGAAAATACACCTATGCAGAACGAAATTTTCATCAAGGGCGCCCGGGAGAACAACCTGAAGAACATCGACGTCGCCATCCCCCGGGACAAGCTGGTGGTGATGACGGGCCTCTCCGGCTCCGGCAAGTCGTCTCTGGCCTTTGACACCATCTATGCCGAGGGCCAGCGCCGGTATGTGGAGAGCCTCAGCTCCTACGCCCGGATGTTCCTGGGCCAGATGGACAAGCCGGACGTGGACTATATCGACGGCCTGTCCCCGGCCATCTCCATCGACCAGAAGACCACCAGCAAGAACCCCCGGTCCACCGTGGGCACCGTCACGGAGATCTATGACTATCTCCGATTGCTGTGGGCCCGGATCGGCGTGCCCCACTGCCCCAAGTGCGGCAAGGAGATCCGCCAGCAGACCATTGACCAGATCGTGGACCAGGTGCTCTCCCTGGAGGAGGGGACACGCATCCAGATCCTGGCCCCCGTGATCCGGGGCCGCAAGGGCGAGCACACAAAGGTGTTGGAGGACGCCCGCCGCTCCGGCTACGTCCGGGTGCGGGTGGACGGCCACCTGTACGAGCTGAGCGAGGAGATCGCCCTGGAGAAGAACAAGAAGCACAGCATCGAGGTCGTGGTGGACCGCCTGATCGTCCGGCCCGACCTGGGCCAGCGGCTCACCGACTCCATTGAGACGGCCTCCGCCCTCACGGGCGGGCTGGTCGTCGTGAACCTGGTGCGGGAGGAGCAGGACCTGTCCTTCTCCCAGAACTACGCCTGCGAGGACTGCGGCATCTCCATTGAGGAGCTGGCCCCCCGCATGTTCTCCTTCAACAACCCCTTCGGCGCCTGCCCCACCTGCACGGGCCTGGGCATGCAGCTGAAGGCGGACCCGGTGCTGATGATCCCGGATGACAAGCTGTCCATCCTGGACGGCGCCATCGCCGTGTCCGGCTGGGGCAATATCCGCTCCGACGGCATCAGCCGGATGTATTTCGAGGCCCTCAGCAAGAAGTACGGCTTCTCTCTGCGCACCCCCTGGCGGGAACTGCCTCAGAGCGTGCGGGACGTGGTGCTCTACGGCACCGGCGGCGAGCCGCTGACCCTGGAGTACGACCAGCCCCGGGGCAAGGGTGTGCTGCACCAGCCTTTCGAGGGCGTGGCCAACAACGTAGAGCGCCGCTACCGGGAGACCCAGTCCGACGCCAGCAAGAAGGAGCTGGAGGAGCTGATGGCCGAGTGCCCCTGCCCCACCTGCGCCGGCCGCAGCCTGCGGCCGGAGGCGCTGGCTGTCACCGTGGGCGGCATGGATATCTACTCCGTCACGGAGCAGAGCGTGGGGGAGGAGCTGGCCTTTTTCAATAAGCTGACCCTTACCGGTAACCAGCAGCTGATCGCCGAGCAGATCCTGCGGGAGATCCGCTCCCGGCTGGACTTCCTGCAGAGCGTGGGCCTGGGCTATCTGACCCTGTCCCGCTCCTCCGGCACCCTGTCCGGCGGCGAGAGCCAGCGCATCCGCCTGGCCACCCAGATCGGCTCCAGCCTCATGGGCGTGCTGTATATCCTGGACGAGCCGAGCATCGGCCTGCACCAGCGGGACAATGCCA
>CACZNU010000089.1 GCA_902782615.1 Oscillospiraceae bacterium
GGAGGCCGTCCGCTATGCCGACTATCTGAAGCCGGACGGCGTGGTGGTCATCAACGACTATGAGATGGCCTCCTCCAGCATTGCCGCGGGCCTGTGCCAGTATCCCGAGGGCTGCCTGGAAGCTATGGAGAAGAACTTCCGCTGCCACGTGTTGAAGGCCGAGGAGATTGCCCATCAGCTGGGCAGCGCCAAGTGCATGAACATCGTCCTCTTCGGCAGCATGGTCAAGGCCCTGCACATGGAGGATATCGTGGACTGGGAATCCGTCATCGCCGAGACGGTGCCGCCCAAGTTCCGCGAGCTGAACCTGAAGGCCTACCGCGCCGGTTATGACGCGGTGGAGCGGTGAGGGGTAGGGCCATGCTGAAAGATTTCAAGGCCCTGCGCGAGCGGGTGAGCTCCGGCGCGCCCAAGACTGTGGCTGTGGCCTGCGCCCACGATGCCCACACCCTGGAGGCGGTGCTTCACGCCGCCGCGGAGGGCATCCTCCGCTACATTCTGGTGGGCCACAAGGATGACATCATTCGCATCGGCCATGAGCTGGGTCACACCATTTCCGAAGATACCATCATCGATGCCGACACCGATGAGGACTGCGCCCGCATCGCAGTGGGCCTGATCCGGGACGGAAAAGCCGACTTCCTGCAGAAGGGCTATATGCAGACCGCCACCATCCTCAAGGCAGTGGTCAACAAACAGACCGGCATCGGCACCGGCGGCATCATCTCCCACACCGCCATCATCGAGATCCCCGGCTACCACAAGCTGCTGGGCGTGGCCGACGGCGGTATGATCCCTCACCCGGATCTGGAGCAGAAGAAGGGCATCCTGCGCAACGCGGTGGAGGCCTTCCGGGCCCTGGGCTATGACAAGCCGTTGGTCGCCGCCGTCTGCGCCGCTGAGACCGTCAGTCCCAAGATCCAGGAGACGGTGGACGCCGCCGCTCTCAAGGAGGCCGCTCTGGCCGGCGAGTTCGGCAGCTGTGCCGTGGAGGGCCCCATCTCCCTGGACCTGGCCATGGACAAGGCCTCCTGCGAGATCAAGCACTACGACAGCCCTGTCAGCGGAAACACCGACATTCTGCTGGTGCCCTACATGGCCGTTGGCAACATCTTCGTCAAGGGACTGCTGCTCTTCGGCGGCACGAGGATGGTGGGTGTCGTCACCGGCGCCAAGTGCCCCATCGCCCTCAACTCCCGCAGCGCCAGCTTTGAGGAGAAGTACTACTCCCTCATGGCCTGCGCCGCTATCTGCCAGTAACGGCAAGGAGGAGCTATTGCTTATTTACAGCTGATCATCAATCCCGGCTCCACCAGCACCAAGCTGGCCCTGTATCGGGACAGCGAGAAGCTGCTCCAGGAGAGCGTGGACCACAAGCCGGAGGATCTGCAGCGCTATGAGCATATCGCCGACCAGGTCCCCTACCGCCTGGGTCTCATCCGGGACTTTATGACACGCAACCATATTCGCGGCGAGGAGCTCTCCGCCGTCATGGGCCGGGGCGGCCTGGTCTTCGGGCTGAAGACCGGCGGCTACCGGGTGGACGACGCCCTGTGCCATGCCCTGGTCAGCGACGAGCTGAGCCAGCCCCACGCCTCCAACCTGGGCGGCCTGCTGGCCCGGGCCATCGCCGATGAGTACGGCATCCCCGCCTACATCTACGACGCGGTCACCTCCGGCGAGCTCACCCAGGTGGCCCAGATCACCGGCATCCCCGATGTGCCCCGCCGCAGCTTCTGCCACGTTCTCAACAGTCGGGCCATGGCCATCCGCTATGCCAAGGAGCACGGCAGGCGCTACGAGGATCTGAACCTGATCGTGGCTCACCTGGGAGGCGGCATATCCGCCAGCGTCCACGACCACGGCAAGATCGTAGACTCCGTAGGCGACGATGACGGCCAGTTCTCCCCGGAGCGTTCCGGCACCGTGCCCATGCTGCCACTGATCGACCTGTGCTACTCCGGCAAGTACACCAAGGCCGAGATGAAGAAGAAGGTCCGGGGCAAGGGCGGCATGTACGCCCACCTGGGCACCAGTGACTGCCGGATCATCGAAAAGCGGGTGGCCGAGGGCGACAAGCACGCCGACCTGATCTTTCAGGCCCAGGCCTACCAGATCGCCAAAACCATCGGCCTTTTGTCCATTGTCCTCAAGGGCCATTGCGACGCCATCATCCTCACCGGCGGTCTGGCCTATTCCCAGCTGCTGACGGACCGTGTCCGTGACTACGTCCAGTTCATTGCCCCCGTCTGCGTCCTCCCCGGCGAGAATGAGATGGAGGCTCTGGCTCAGGGCGGCCTGCGGATCCTCACCGGTCAGGAGAAGGCCAGCACCTACCACATCCCCGAAAAGGAGGCAACCATATGATCTCTTCCCTGATGCTGCAGCACGGCAAAACCAAGAGCCGGATTCGCGAGCTGTTTGAGTACGGCCTGAAGCAGGCCGCTATCGTGGGCAAGGAGAACGTCTTCGACTACTCCCTGGGCAACCCCTCCGTACCCACACCTCCCGAGGTCGCCGTCACCATCCGCGATCTCATGAGCATGGATCCCCTGTCCCTCCACGGCTACACCACCGCCAACGGCGACCGGGCGGCCCGGGAAGCGGTGGCGGCCGATCTGCGCCGCCGCACCAACGACGACATCCAGGCGGACAACATCTTTTTCACCTGCGGCGCCGCCCCGGCCCTGATCTCCGTGATGCGGGCGCTGGCGGTGGAGAATGCGGAGGTCCTTCTGCTGGCCCCCTACTTTTCTGAGTACCCCGTATTCGCCTCCACCAACGGCATGAAGCCGGTGGTAGTCCCGGCGGATACCTCCGATTTCCAGCTCCACGCCGACCAGGTGGAGTCCTATATCACCGCCCACACCCAGGCCGTCATCGTCAACTCCCCCAACAACCCCTCCGGCGTGGTCTACAGCCGGAAGTCCCTGGAGGAGTTGGGTGCTCTCCTCACCCGCAAGAGTGAGGAATACGGCCACCCCATCTACATCATCGCCGATGAGCCCTACCGGGAACTGACCTATGATGGAGAGGATGCTCCCTATATCCCCGCCATCTATCCCAACACGGTGATCTGCTATTCCTACTCCAAGTCCCTGTCCATGCCCGGCGAGCGCATCGGCTACGTGTGCGTGCCCAACTGCGCCGCCGACAGCGCCGATCTCTATGCCGCCGTGGCCGGCGCGGCCCGGACCCTTGGTCACGTGTGTGCCCCCTCTCTGATGCAGCGGGTCATCGGTCTGAGTACCCAGCTGCGCCCGGACATGGCCTCCTACGACCGCAACCGTCTGCGTCTGTACCTGGATCTGACGGATATGGGCTTCCGCTGCATCAAGCCCAAGGGTGCCTTCTACATGCTGGTGGAAGCCCCCGACGGCGACTCCGAGGCCTTCTCCGACCGTGCCAAGGAGAAGAACCTTCTTCTGGTCCCCGCCGACGGCTTCGGCTGCCCCGGCTTCGTCCGGCTGAGCACCTGCGTCAGCTACGACATGATTCTGCGCAGCCTGCCCGCCTTCCGGGCCCTGGCCGCGGAGTACGGCCTGTAAAAACTGTTGACCCCGCGGCCCCGACCGCGAAATGATACTGTCCGCCAGTCGCTTCGGCGATGACCGGGGTATCCTCTAAAAACATATGGAGGTAACTGTATCATGGCAAAAGAATATCCCCTGAATGTGAAGACCCCCCGCTCCCTCACCTACGTCACCCGCAACATCCCCGAGGTCACGGTGGAACAGCGTGAGCGCGCGCTGAAAGCCACCCACTACAATGAGTTCGCCTTCCCCGCCGGCATGCTGACAGTGGATATGCTGTCCGACTCCGGCACC
>CACZNU010000090.1 GCA_902782615.1 Oscillospiraceae bacterium
GAAGATCATCTTCGACATGAAGAACCAGATGTACGACCACCTCCAGCACATGCCCCACGCCTTCTTCACCTCGGAGAAGCAGGGCGACATCATCACCCGCATGAACACCGATATCAGCGGCGTCAGTTCCGTGATCTCTGGCACCCTCTCCAGCATCGTCAGCAACATCGCCGTGGTGGTGACCACCATGGTGGCCCTGCTGAGCATGAGCTGGCGGCTGGCTCTGGTGGGTGTCGTGGTGATCCCCCTGCTGATCCTGCCCACCCGCAGCGTGGGCAGGACCCGTTGGAAGATCCTGGGCGAGAGCCAGGCCAAGAGCGATGAGATGAACCAGATCCTCAACGAGACTTTGAGCGTCAGCGGTTCACTGCTGGTGAAGCTCTTTACCCGGGAGCAGCGGGAGTATGAGCGGTTTGTGAAGGTCAACGGCGAGGTGACGGCGCTGCAGCTGAAGGAGCAGCGCAGCGGCAAGTGGTTTCGGGTCATCATGGGCATGTTTACCCAGTTGGGGCCGCTGTTGATCTACTTTGCCGGCGGCTACTTCATCATCGCCAAGGCGGACTCAGCCCTGACGGTGGGCACCATCACCGCCACGGTGGCCCTGGTGAATCGGCTGTACCGGCCGGTGGAATCCCTGCTGAATATCCACGTGGACTTCACCCGTTCCCTGGCCCTGTTTACCCGCATCTTCGACTATTTTGATATGGTCAACCCCATTACCTCGCCGGAAAACGGGCGCAAGCCCGACGTGACCGACGCGGATATCCAGTATGACCACGTGGCATTCTCCTACAGTCCGGACAAGCCCCTCCTCACCGACATCGACTTCACGGTGCCCGGCGGGAAGATGTACGCCATTGTCGGCGGCTCCGGATCCGGCAAGTCTACGGTGGTTAATCTGATTCCCCGGCTCTACGATGTATGCGGCGGCGCCGTGCGTATCGGCGGCGTGGACGTGCGGGACTTCGACTTGACGTATCTGCGCCGGCAGATCGGCGTGGTGACCCAGGACACGTACCTCTTCAATGGTACCATCCGGGAGAACCTGCTTTACGCCAACGAAAACGCCACCCAGGCCGATCTGGAGCGGGCCTGCGCCATCGCCAATCTCCACGACTTCATCGCCGCCCAGCCGGACGGCTACGAAACCGTGGTGGGCAACCGGGGCTTGAAGCTCTCCGGCGGCGAGAAGCAGCGGCTCTCCATTGCCCGGGTGATCCTGAAGGACCCCAGGATCCTCATTCTGGACGAGGCTACCTCGGCCCTGGACTCCATCTCCGAGAGCGCCATCCAAGAGGCGTTGGAAGTGCTGATGGAGGGACGGACCAGCATCGTCATCGCCCACCGGCTCAGCACCATTCTGAAGGCCGACCGGATCCTGGTGGTGCAGGGCGGCGTCATCGCTGAGGAGGGCACCCACGAGGAGCTGCTGGAGAAGAACGGCACCTACCGGGAGCTGTACGAGACCCAGTTCCGGCAGGTTTTGGACTACGAAACGGAGCATGAAAAGCATGGAGAATTATCTGAAAAAGCAGCTGGTCATTCCGGCCAGTGACTGCGACCACACGTCCCGGCTCAGCGTGCCGGACACCTTCGGCCTGTTCATGGACATCGCTACCGACCACGCCAACGCCCTGCACATCGGCATGCCGGATTTGTCGCCCCGGCATCTGTTCTGGCTGACGGTCAAGACAAAGGTGAAATTCCTCCGCCGGCCAGACATGAGCGAGACGGCGGAGTTGGAGACGTGGCCGGAGCCTGCGGAACGGATCCGCTGCAACCGTGACTACCGGCTGACCCACGGGGGCGAGGTGCTGGCCCTGGGCAAGACCGAGTGGGCCGTTGTCAACACGGCCACGGGCCAGCTCCACAAGGCCGCGGAGGTGTTTCCCCCGGAGCTCACTATGCGGACAGACGCCGTGTGGACGGAGCCCTTCGCCCGGCTGCGGGATGACTATACGGACGAGCCTGTGTTCGCCCGCTATATGGCCCGCTCCACCGACATCGACCTGGGGGGCCACATGAACAACGTGGCCTATGTCCGGGCCCTGGCGGGGGCGTTTTCCACCAAGGAGTGGGACGCCATGGATGTGCGGGAGCTGGAGGTCCACTTCAAGGCCTCCTGCTACGAGGGCGACACGCTGGTGATGCAGCGGCGGGAGCGGGGCGGCTTTACCGAGGTACGCATGAGCGTAGAGGGGAAAACCGTGATCCTGGCCCGGATCGGATAAGCAGGCGGTATGATTTTACCGGCTGGCGCATATCCTAATGCCGGGTGATGCAAAGTGAAGAGAGCAACGTGGAAACCATACGCGTTCTGGATCGTAATAACGGAGCTGGTGGGCCTTCTGGCCGGGCTGTTGACCCGTGAGGCCACTCAGATCTATGGAACCACCATTCAACAGCCGCCTCTGGCGCCGCCGGCCATCGTCTTTCCCATCGTCTGGACCATTCTCTATGCCCTGATGGGCGTCAGCGCGGCCAGGGTGTACCTGATGCCGCCGTCGGTGGCAAGAAGCAGGGGGCTGCTGCTGTATCTGGTACAGCTTATTTTCAACTTCTTCTGGAGTATCATCTTCTTCAATTTCCAGGCATTTGGTCTTGCTTTCGTGTGGCTGGTGGTGCTGTGGGTGCTGATCCTGTGGATGATCTTTACCTTCCGGCGGGTGGACCCGCTGGCGGCCTGGCTGCAGATCCCTTATTTGCTGTGGGTGACCTTTGCCGGGTACCTGAATTACGGCGTGTGGATGCTGAACCGATAATCAAAAAAGCGGCGGGCCTGCGGACCCGCCGCTTTTTGCGCAAAGCGGAAAAAGAAATTGTATTGAAAAAAACCCAAAAAAAAACAGTATACTGTAGGCACTTATGGCGGATGCCGTATTCATAAGAAGAGAAAGAGAGGGATTTGCCCATGAAAAACAGGATGAAGAAGCTGGCGGCTGTGATCGCCACGGTACTGTGTATCGCGTGTGTACTGTCCGCCTGCGGCAGCAAAAGCCCACCGAAAAGGATGCCCGGGATTACGTGAAGGCCACACTGGATATCATCATGACCGGCGATTATGACCACTCTGTCAAATTCAGCGACGTGTCTGCCGACGAGGCCAAGCAGATGCGCGAGGACATGCTGGACCAGGTGGGGGATGCGCTGACGGGTGACTCCGGCATCACCTATCCGGAGGAGACCATCAAGGCCTTCCGGGACGTGATGGACAAGGGCCTGCAGAAATGCCGTTTTACCGTGGGTGACGCGGTGGCGGCCGACGAGGGCTTTGATGTGACGGTGACCGTGGAGCCGCTGGTGATGATGGATTCCACCGACACGAATGACAAGCTGATGTCCTATCTGCTGAGCGTTCCCGGCGTCACCAGTATGAGTCAGGAGGAACTCTCCATTAAGGCTGTGGACTACATCATCAGCCTTATGGGTGAAGGCCTCGACAATCCCACCTATGAGGCACCGGTTCAGGTTACCGTCCACTATGGTGAACTGGAGGACGGCCAGTACGGCGTGTCGGAGGCGGACGGCGAGCGCCTGGGTGAGAAGCTGTTCGTCATGAAATGATTGAGAGAATAGAGTGAATGAGCCAAAAGCACCCTGCCGCCGCCAGACGACAGGGTGCTTTTTTCATAGGGACTTCCTTAGGCGGCATAGAATACGCCGTGAAAAGGAGGGGGTTCTATGATCTCTGCGGCCATGCTCCTGCTGGCCAATAGTCTGTTCCTGTCCCTGCACCTGGCGGGCAATCCCGGCTCGTTTCCCAAACCGCTGTCAGCCAAGGAGGAACGGGAGTATCTGGACCGCTGCGCCGCCGGTGACATGGACGCGCGGAACAAGCTGGTGGAGCACAATCTGCGTCTGGTGGCCCACATCGTGAAGAAGTACTACACCCAGGCGGACAACCAGGACGATCTCATTTCCATCGGAACCATTGGCCTCATCAAGGCGGTAAACACCTTCCGGCCTGACCGGAACATCCGCCTGGCCACTTATGCCGCCCGGTGCATCGAGAACGAGATATTGATGTTCTTTCGCTCCCAGCGAAAGTTCCAGGGGGAGGTGTCGCTGAATGACACCATTGAGTCCGACAAGGACGGGGACTCCCTGTATCTGCTGGACGTGGTGGGAACGGAGGATACCATGCTCTCCGATCTGCAGGACCGGGAGAACGGCGTGCTGATCCGGAGACTGGTGGACCGCTGCCTGACGGAGCGGGAGGCGGACGTTGTCCGCCGCCGCTACGGGCTGGGAGGTCGTCAGCCCCAGACCCAGCGCCAGATCGCCGCGGTGTACGGCATCAGCCGCTCGTATGTGTCCCGAATCGAGAAGAAGGCCCTGGAAAAGCTGGAGCGGGAGCTCCGGGACTTGGTAGAGTGACCCAAGAAAAGGGGAAGGATGTGGGGAAATGTGTAGAAAACGGGTATTGTTTTTTCCTTAACGATTGATATAATGGAAGTGACAAGTCAGATCATATGACAAATCACGACCAGAGGAGAGAGACATGCGAAATTATAAGGGACGTATCGCGTCTATGCGCCGCCGGGTCTTTGCCGCCGTGGCGAAGATCGCCTATGAAGGGGACTATAAGCGGATGGATCGGCTGCCTTACGAGCTAACCAATGAGGACGGAGAGGATCCCAGTCGGCCCTCGATTTTTCTGGAGCGAGCCATCATCGGCGAGCGTGTGCGCCTTGCCCTGGGTCTGCCCCTGAGAGAGGCCAACGAGCGCAGCCTTTTGAGCGATATCGTGGAGCGGACTGCCATCGCTGATAAGTACTATGATCCCCCGCTGATCAACATCATCAAGTACGCCTGCAACGCCTGCCCGCCTACCCACTATGAGGTGAGCGCCGCCTGCCGCGGCTGCCTGGCCCGGAACTGCCAGAACGTCTGTCCCAAGGACGCCATCTATTTTGAGAACGGCAAGGCGGAGATCGACCAGAGCAAGTGCATCAAATGCGGCCGGTGCAAGCAGGCCTGCTCCTATCAGACCATTATTCGCTTTGAGCGACCCTGTGCAGAGGCCTGCGGCATGGACGCCATCGGCCGGGACGAGAAGGGCCGGGCCGAGATCGACCAGAGCAAGTGCGTCAGCTGCGGTATGTGCCTGGTGAACTGCTCCTTCGGCGCCATCGTGGATAAGGGCCAGCTGTTCCAGTTGATCCACTCCATCAAGCGGGGCGACAAGGTCATCGCCATCATCGCCCCGGCCTTCTGGGGTCAGTTCGGCGACAACATCACCCCCGGCCAGATCAAGGAGGCCATGCGCCAGCTGGGTTTTGCCGGCCTGGAGGAGGTGGCTGTGGGCGCCGACCTGTGTTCCATCGAGGAGGCGGAGGAGTTCGTGGAGAAGGTGCCGGAGAAGATGTCCTTCATGGCCACCTCCTGCTGTCCTGCCTGGTCGGTGATGGCCAAGAAGGAGTTCCCCGACTTTGCCCCCTACATCTCCATGTCCCTGACACCCATGGTCCTGACAGCCCGACTCCAGAAGCGGCTCCATCCAGATTGCCGCATCGCCTTCATCGGTCCCTGCGCCGCCAAGAAGCTGGAGGCCAGCCGCCGTACCATCCGCAGTGAGGTGGATTTTGTGCTGACCTTTGAGGAACTGCTGAGCATGTTCGAGGCCAAGAATATCGACATCAGCAAGATCGAGGATCAGCCTGCCAAGTACGAGGCGTCCGCCCCCGGTGTGGGCTTTGCCGCCAGCGGCGGCGTGGCCGGCGCGGTGGAGGCGGTCATCCATCGGGAGCATCCGGAGCTGGAGGTCAAGACCGTCCATGCCGACGGATTGCGAGAGTGCCGCAAGATGCTGCGCATTGCCCGGGCCGGCAAGTATAACGGCTATCTGCTGGAGGGCATGGCCTGTCCCGGGGGATGCATCGCCGGAGCCGGTACCGTCTTGCCGCCGGAGCAGGCGAAGGCCCGCCTGGAGCAGTACAAGGCCAACGCTCCCAAGGCCAATCCCCTGGATTCGGAGTATATGGACGCTATTGAATTGCTCCATGAGGAGCCGGACAGCTGGGGTATGGTCTCCCGGCATTGATGTGAAAATGCAGAATCGGACGGAGAGCATTTGCTCTCCGTCCGATTTTTTGTTCTCGTTATTCCTCCCACAGGGCGGCAATGGCGGCGGTCAGGGCCCGAACCATCTCCTCCAGGGTCAGACTGGGGGAACCCTGTTCCGGCAGATATGGCACGTGGATAAAGCCCACCATGGTGTCCGTGTCCCGGAACCGGTGGAGCAGGGAGTAGAGCAGCTCGTTGCACACGAAGGTGCCGGCAGAGTAGGAGCAGGTACAGGGTACCCCTGCCGCCTCCACGGCCGCTACCATCCGACGCACCGGTACCGTGGCGAAATAGGCAGCCGGGCCGCCGGGGACGATGGCCTCATCCTGAGGCTGGAGGCCGGCATTGTCGGCAATCCGGGCGTGGCGGAGATTGATGCCCACGTACTCCGGCGTCACGGCGCTGCGGCTGCCCGCCTGCCCCACACAGAGGATGGCACCGGGCTGAAGCTCCGCCGCCGCATCGATCACCGTTTGGGCAGCGGTGCCGAACAGCGTAGGGATCTGCAGCTTGTGGAGGGCGACGTCGCCGATGGTGTCCGGCAGAAGCCGGACGGCCTCCCAGGAGGGATTGATGTTCTCGCCGCCGAAGGGCTCGAACCCGGTGATGAGAAGGTGCTTCATGACGTAAGGTTCCTTTCCTTCACAAATATTGGAATTAGATAGATTCAGTCATCCCAGCCCACTCCGCCGCCGGCGGTGCCGTAGGAAATGGAACCCTTTCCGTACTTGCCCCGGATGGCGTCCATGGCATCCTCCAGCTTCTCCTGCTTTTCGCTCTTTTTGGCCTTGGCACCGCCCAGCAGATCCAGCTGCTGAAAGGAATCAGCGCTCTCGGTGATATAGAGGGCGGTGACGGTCAGCATCCGGATAGGTGTTGGCGCCTTCCATGCATGCTCCACCAGCTCCAGAGCGGTGTGATAAATGTCCTTCATCAGGTGGGTAGGGGCATCCAGCCGCTTCTGGCGGCTGAAGGTCTTGAAATCGGCGGTGCGGATGGTTACCGATACGCCGCCGCAGTAGAGCCCGTGGCGGCGCATCCGGCCCGCCACCGTGTCGCTGAGAAGGCTGAGGCCGGTGCGGACCTCCTCCCAGCGGGTGAGATTTTGGGGGAAGGTGGTGCCGTTACCGACGGACTTCACCGGCTCATGGTAGTCCTGGGGGTGGACCACGCTGCGGTCCAGGCCGTTGGCGTAGTCATGGAGCTGGCCGCCCATCTTGCCCATGAGGGTCTCCAGCATCTCCCGTTTGCATGCGGCCAGCTGGCCGATGGTGTGGATTCCGTACTGGCCCAGCACCTTCTGGGCCGCCCTGCCCACGAACAGCATATCTCCCACCGGCAGGGGCCAGACAATCTCCTGCCAGTTCTGCGGGGAGATGAGAGTGGTGGCGTCGGGCTTTTTGTAGTCGCTGCCCAGCTTGGCGAATACCTTGTTGAAGCTGACGCCCACGCTGATGGTAAGCCCCAGTTCCTCCCGAATCCGATGGCGGATCTGATCGGCAATAGCCACAGGATCACCGCCGAAGAGGTGCATGCTGCCGGTGATGTCCAGCCAGCTCTCGTCGATGCCAAAGGGCTCCACCAGGTCGGTGTACTGGCCGTAGATGGCGTTGACCTTCCGGGAATACTCGCCGTAGAGGTGGTGGTGGGGCGGCAGGAGCACCAGGGAGGGGCACTTCTGCTTGGCCTGCCAGACGGTTTCGGCGGTCTGAACATGGTATTTCTTGGCGTGTTCGTTCTTGGCCAGAATAATGCCGTGGCGGGAGGAGGGATCGCCGCAGACAGCCACCGGCAGCTCCAGCAGCTCCGGATGGCTCAAAAGCTCCACCGAGGCGAAAAAGCTGTTCAAATCACAGTGCAGGATCACCCGTTCCACAGCACCACCCCCAATCGTTCATTTGTTCTATTATACCACGCCGGGCAGACGGCGTAAAGAGGCGGGGGAGAAAAAAGTCCGGCCCCTGTGGGACCGGACTGATGTGAGGTTTTACTTGTGCAGCAAGGGGGACAGGGGCTTGTAGATCAGGAAGCAGATCAGCACGTCGATAAGTCCCTTGCAGAAGGTGAAGGGCACGTTGAAGACCAGCAGGCAGTTGAACAGGGGATTGCCGGAGATCTGGGATACGCCGCTGAGGATCGCCTCATAGGCGCCGATGATGGCCTCCAGCGGAAAATGGAGGATGGCCACGTAGGCGGGGTAGACGAAGAAGTAGTTCAGCGGCAGGCTGATCACCGCCATGGCCAGAGCGCCCAGAATGGAGCCGGTGAGAGCGGTGGTGCGGCTCTTGTGACGGTGGTAGACCAGACCGGCCACGAAGGCAAACACGCCGCCCAGCAGAAAGTTGCACAGCTCACCCACACCGGCGCTGTGGCCGAAGGGCAGGTGCAGCAGGTTCTTCACCAGCTGGATGGCCACGCCCCACCAGGGACCCAGGGCGAAGGTGCCCAGCAGGGCCGGCAGGTCGGACAGATCCAGCTTGACAAAGCTGGGCATGACGGGGACGGAGAACTCCACGAACTGGAGCACGGCGGCCACGGCGCTGAGCATGGCGGCCACGGCGAGACGGTAGGTTTTTCTCTTGGCGGACATAAAAAAACTCCTTTTTGATGAGGTAAAACACCCGAAAGACCTTTGTCTCCCAAGGTGCACGCATCAAAAAAGAGCATCGCAACATGCCGTACACGCCTTCTCTCATCCAGACTGTTACTGTCGGTACCGGAATTGCGCCGGTTCCTGCAGGCCTTGCGGCCGCTCGCGGACTATACCGCCGGTGGGGACTTACACCCCGCCCCGAAGACAAATGATTCCGTTGTTTTCCGGAAACTATCATACTACAAACGATTGTTTTATGCAAGCCCTTTGCCACAAAAGACAGAATATCTCGCAATGCAAAAAATATTTATTGAAATTCGATAAATAATAATTGACATGCGGAAAGAAACGTGGTATGGTAGACACACAAGGAAAGGAGTGGTCTTCCCATGAAAAAGACAACCATGACGCGTCTGCTGCACGCCGCACTGATCGTGGGGGCGGTACTGCTGGCGGGGCTGTTCTTCTGGGCCGTGCCCATGTATGGCAAGTATATGGCGACGACGGAAGCGCCGGAGTTCGCCTACGCCTACTGGCCCTGCCTCATCTGGGCCTGGTGCTTCGCGGTGCCCATCTTCGCCGCGCTGATCCCGGCGTGGCGGGTGTGCTCCAGCATCTCCGCACCGGAGGGGGCCTTTACCCGCCCCAACGCCCGGTGCCTGCGCTGGATCGCATACCTGTCTTTTGCTGACGCGGTGATCTTCCCGGCAGGTATGCTGATCGTGGCCGCCCTGGGAGCCGGATCGCCGGGATTGGTGGTGCTGGTTACCCCAACGGTGATTTTCTCCTGTGTGGCCGTGGGCATTGCCGCCCTGTGTCTGAGCCACCTGGTGGACGAGGCGGCCGGGCTGAAGGAAGACAGCGATTTGACCATCTGACAGGAGGTGCTGACATGATCATTTTCAATATCGATATCATGCTGGCCCGGCGGAAGATGAGTCTGACGGAGCTCTCTGAAAAGGTGGGTATCACCCTGGCCAACCTGTCCATCCTCAAGACCGGCAAGGCCAAGGCAGTGCGGGTGGAGACGCTGAACAAGCTGTGCCGGGCCCTGGACTGCCAGCCCGGCGATCTGCTGGAATTCCGGGAGGATGAAACGTGAAAAGGGGCGCTTGCGCCGCTTTGACGCTGTGTCTTCTGCTGCTCACCGGCTGCGGCGCGAGGCGGCAGGGCCTGCCGTCCGATCCAGTCATTTTCACCCGCGGCGAATTCTATACAGAGGGGTTGGACAGCCCGTACACTACGGTGGAACACGGGGGTAAAGTGTTTCTACCTTACGGATCTATCCGCCCGAAGGGCCCCTTCCGCGACTTGGGATACGCCTTCGGGGACTGCCTGGGCTACGTGGAAGGCGACGAGAACGACCGGATCTTTGCCCTGAAGGGCTCCTCGACCGAGGAGTGGCTGGTGGCGTTCTATGAGAACGGCGAGATGGAGCAGCCCTTGGTTTATCGGGAGCTGGGCGTCTTGAGAGCAGAGACGCCGGATTGCGTGGAGAGCCTGGGTTGGGAATGGGAATGAGGGCGTTTTCCGGGGAAAAGGAGAAAAAGCTATGAAAAAAATGTGCGTTTTTGCATCGCTTTTTGCCGCATTCTGCATCATTTTGATGCTGCCCGGCTGCGGGACGAGGGGTTACGGCCCGGTGCTGAAGGCCAACTGGGGGCTGCAGCTGCCGGCTGAGGCCGAGTGCCGGGAGATTTATGAGGCCGACAGCAGTGTCGGTTTCCAGGGCGACGGCCTGCGCTACCACATATACGATTGCACGGAAACGGACGCCCTGGCGGTAGCCTTGGAGGTCTGGTCCAATCGGGCAGGACAGGGCGCCGACGGTAGCCAACTGGCCGAAAAAGCAGAGGAGTATCTGACGGAGCTGTCCGTACCGACGGAAAAGAGGCCGGAATACGAGAATTGTCTCTTTTGGTTCAAGGCCGGAGAGGATGACAGCCGTGACCAGATCCTGCTGCTTCTGGATGGGGAATCCAATCGCCTGTACGTGATCGAGTCGTTTATGTAAGGGAGGAGTGAAGGAAATGGGCTTTACAGTATGGCTGGCCGTTTTCTATCTCCTGCTGCTGGCGGCGGATGTGGCGGCGGCGGTCAAAAAGCAGCGAACGCTGGCCATCGGTCTGACGGCCATTACGGCGGTGGGCATCACGGCGCTGTGGTTGCTGTGGGTGTCGTGTCTCATGTGAAAGAGCGGTTTACAAGACCGCTCTTTTGCTCTATAATGGCGCTATCAGTGAGAGGAGGTGACGGCATGCGGGCAAGACCCATTTCCTGCTGCTTCAGCGGCTACCGGCCGGAAAAGCTGCCATGGGGCGACGACGAGAGCGACTTGAGGTGCGTGGAGCTGAAACGGCGCCTGCGACACGCCATCGAGGCGGCCTGTGACGAGGGGTACCGCCACTTCATCTGCGGCATGGCCAGCGGCGTGGACCTCTATTGCTGCGAGATTGCGCTGGAGCTGAGAAAGACCCGCCCCATCACCGTGGAGGCCGCCGTCCCCTATCCGGGCCAGGCGGAGGACTGGCCGCCGGACCAGCGGGCGCGGTACCGGGCGCTGGTGGCAGCCTGTGACGATGAGACGGTGGTGTCGGAGGCTTATGCCCCCGGCTGCATGCAGCGTCGCAACCGCTATATGGTGGACCACGCCGCGCTGCTGATTGCCGTCTTTGACGGACAGAGCGGCGGCACCCGGAACACTATCCAGTACGCCATGGAGCGGGGCCTCCAGATCGTGGACATCCCGCCGGAGCTGAAGAGAGAAGAATAAAGACAAAAACCGTGGAGAACGATCCGTTCCCCACGGTTTTTTCACGTTGCGTCTTCCTCAGGCGATGGACACCACTTTGTAGCCGGCGTCCTCCACGGTCTTGCGCAGCACCTCGTCGGTGACGTCGCCGGTGACGGTGGCGGTCCCGGCGGCCAGATCCACGGTGGCGGTGACGCCATCGATGGCGTTCAGAGCCTTTTCCACCCGGCCGGAGCAGTGCATACACATCATGCCCTCGATGGTGATGGTCTTGGTCATGGTCAGTTCCTCCTGTTGGCTGCCCGGCGGCTGCCGGGGAAATTCTTCCCCACTAACTTATCCCTTTCCGGGAAAAATGTCAAGCGGGGTTTTCAACGCTTGTAGCCGGGCTTGACCAGCAATGCGGCGATGAGGGCAAAGACCACCGCTGCGCCGATGCCGCCGGCCGCGGCGGTAAATTCGCCCGTCAGGATGCCCAGAGCGCCCTTCTCGCCCACGGCCTTGGCCACGCCCTTGGCCAGGGAGTAGCCGAAGCCCAGAAGAGGTACCGTGGCCCCTGCACCGCCCCAGTCCACCACCTTCTGGTACACGCCGATGGCCTGGAGAAAGACACCGGCCACCACGTAGCCAGTCAGGATCCGGGCGGGGGTCAGCATGGTGCGGTCGATGAGGATCTGGCCGATGGCGCAGAGGATGCCGCCGCAGAGAAATGCATTCAGATATTCCATGATGTTATACCTCCTGTTTCGTCCGGGACAGTACTACCGCGTGGCAGATGGCGGGGATGCTCTCTCCCTGGAAGGAGGAGGTGGGGGAGAGCAGGGCCCCAGTGGGGGCAAAGACGATGCGATCCCACTTGCTCTCCTGCATCCCCCGGAGGAGATAGCCGTTGAGGACGGAGGCGCTGCAGCCGGCGCCGCTGCCGCCGGCATGCATGTCCTGTTTCTCCCGGTCGAAGAGCATCAGACCGCAGTCGGTGTAGTTTTTTGTCATGTCGAAGCCGTCCCGGCCCATAAGATCCACCACCACGTCGTGACCCAACTGGCCCAGATCGCCGGTGACGATAAGATCGTAGTCCGAAGGTCTTGTGCGGGTCTCCCGAAACAGGGCGATTAACGTGTCGCAGGCGGCGGGGGCCATGGCGGCGCCCATGTTGTTGGGGTCGGTGATGCCCAGATCCACAATCCGCCCGCAGACGGCATGGGTGACATAGGGACCGTCCCCCTGCGAGCCCAGAATGCAGCAGCCGGCGGCGGTAGCCGTCCACTGGGCGGTGGGTGTCCGCTGGCTGCCGTAGGGAACCGGCATGCGGTACTGCCGCTCAGCGGTGCAGAAGTGGGAGGAGGTCACGGCGGCGGCGTGACGGGCGAAGCCGCCGTCGATGAGCATGGCCGCCAGCGCCAGGCCTTCGCCCATGGTGGAGCAGGCACCGTAGATGCCCCAGAAGGGGATCCCGAACTCCCGCAGGCCGAAGCTGGAGCCGATGCACTGATTCAAAAGGTCGCCGGCGAAGATATAGTCCAGGTCGTCATCCTTGAGGCCACCCTTGCTCAGCGCCCGCTTTACCGCCCGGGACTGCATGGCCGATTCCCCCTGCTCCCAGGTCTTTTTGCCGAAGAAAGGGTCGTCGTCCAGCTCGTCAAAAGAATCCGCCAGGGGGCCGTTTCGTTCCATCTTCCCGCCGATGTTGGCGTAGGAGACCACGCTGGGGGGATTCTGGAGCCGGACGGTCTGACGGCCGATACGTCTATGATCCATATGTGTCACCTCACATTCATTTGGTGGTAGTATGTCCCAGCGGCGGAAATAATATGAGCGAGAAATGACTTTGCCGCCGGAGACGATCAGGGGTGGAAAACAGCGGCAAAAAGGAGTATAATATCTTAGAACTATAGTTTTGAGGTGAAGCAAATGGAAAAGCTGAGAAGCTTTGGCTATATCTGTCCCAAATGCGGCAAGGCCGTCATGGCGGCCCGGAGCACCTTCGCCCTGTCCGCCGCTGCGGCGCGGATCGAGTGCGAGTGCGGCAAGGCGGAGATGGACATTGAGACGGACGGCACCCGGTTCCGTCTCCAGGTGCCCTGCGGCCTGTGCGGTGGGACCCACACGGCGGAGTGCTCCGCCGATGCGGTGCTCCGGGGTCGGGGTATCGGTTTGGCCTGCCCCAAGACCAAGCAGATCTGCTGCTACGTGGGTGAGCCGGAGCAGGTGCGCCGGTCCATGGAGGAGCTGGCCCTGCGGACGGAGAAGGAGAAGGCCGGGGACGAGGAGGCCTTTACCGACAACGTGATCATGTATGAGGTGCTGTCGGAGCTGAAGGACATTGCCGCCCGGGACGGCATCTCATGCACCTGCGGCAGCAGGGAGTACGGCATCCGCGTCCGTCGTGACGCGGTGGATCTGGAGTGCCGTCGCTGCGGCGGCAGGCTGCGGCTGCCCGCCGCCACAGACGAGGATCTGGACCGGCTGTGCTGCCAGATGAAGCTGACGATCCGGGGCAGGTGAGCGTATGATCGAACTTTTGGCAAGGCGGTTTATTCGCGACAGAGAAAACGTAAAGGACCCAGTGGTGCGCCGGGCATACGGCACGCTGTGCGGCGCCGTGGGCATCGCGCTGAATATCCTACTGTTTATCGGCAAATTCTTTGCCGGCACCATCAGCGGCTCCATCGCCATCACGGCGGACGCCTTCAACAATCTGTCTGACGCCGGCTCCTCGGCGGTGACGCTGCTGGGCTTCCGCCTGGCAGGGAAAAAGCCGGATCCGGAGCATCCCTTCGGACACGGCCGCATCGAGTACATATCCGGCCTCATTGTGGCCGGCCTGATCCTGCTGATGGGCGTGGAGCTGGTCAAGACCTCCGTGGGGAAGATCTTCCATCCGGAGGCGGTGGATCTGACGGCGGTGGCGCTGGTGATCCTGGCAGTGTCCGTGGCCGTGAAGATCTATATGGGACTCTATAACCGCTCCGTGGGCAAGAGGATCTCTTCCCCGGCGATGCTGGCCACCGCCAAGGACAGCTTCAGTGACGCCGCGGCCACTGCCGCCGTGCTTCTTGCTACGGTGGTGGGAAAGGTGACGGGGCTGAAGATCGACGGCTGGGTGGGCCTGCTGGTGGCGGGTCTCATTCTCCGAGCCGCCTGGGAGGCGGCGCAGGAGACCCTGTCGCCCCTGCTGGGCCAGGCGCCGGACGACGCGTTCGTCCGCCAGATCCGCAATATCGTCATGTCCCATGAGGGGATTCTGGGCATCCACGATCTGGTGGTCCACGACTACGGCCCCGGCCGAGTGATGATCTCCCTCCACGCGGAGGTTCCGGCGGAGGGTGACATCCTGGAGCTCCACGATGTCATCGACAACGCGGAGATGGCGCTGCAGAAGGAACTGGGCTGCGAGGCGGTGATCCACATGGATCCTGTCGTCACCGGCGACGGCATTACGTCAGAGCTGCGCAGCCAAGTGGCCCGGCTGGTGCGCGCCATCCATCCCGAGGCCACCATCCACGATTTCCGCATGGTGGCCGGCCCCACCCACACAAACCTGATCTTCGACGCGGTGGTACCCTACGGCGGGGAACTGACCAACGCCCAGGTGGAACAGCGTATCAAAGAGGCGGTCCAGACCATGGACGGCAACTATTACGCCGTGGTGAAGGTGGAAAACGCCTACGTGCGATAAAAAAGCGTCCTGCCGAAACCGGCAGGACGCTGGAATATCCAGTAAAAGCATCGCAGATTTCGCCGCCCGCAGGCGACCAAGGCATGGGATTGTTTTTCTGACGCACATGTCGTCAGAAAAATACTTATCTTCCTGCCGGCGTGCGAGCGCCTCACGGAAGCGAGTGCATGTATAAGGCCGTGGTCCTGCTCATCGAAAATGCTCTGCATTTTCGATGAAAAAGTCACTCCCAGGTCTGCCAGACCTCCGGGCGGAAGCCCACGGTGGCCTGGCGTCCGTTGCGGACGATGGGGGCCCGGAACAGCTCCGGGTGTTCCAGCAGGGCGATTTCTGCGTCCCCGGGGGCGCGGTAATCCATGTAGAGCTCCTTCCAGGCCTTGCCGTCCCGATCCACCAGGGCGTCGTAGCCCACGGCAGCCTTGACGGAGCGGTACTCCCCGGCACTCAGGCCTTTGATCCGCAGGTCGATGTACTGATATTTGATGCGGCGCTCCTTGAACCAGCGCTCGGCCTTCTTGCTGTCGAAGGACTTGGAGGTGCCGAAGATCTGAATATTCATGGAAAACAACTCCTTGAAATGATGTGGAAACGGAGGAAAGACACATGGAAGAAGCCATTCGGAAATTGAAAGAGCTGGTGGACGGGTCCGACAATATCGTGTTTTTCGGCGGTGCCGGCGTGTCCACCGAAAGCGGCATCCCCGATTTTCGCAGCGTGGACGGTCTCTATCGCCAGAAGTACGCCTACCCGCCGGAGACCATCCTCAGCCATACCTTCTATATGCGTCACAAGGCAGAATTCTATGATTTCTATCGCGCCAAGATGCTGGCTCCGGATGCCCGGCCCAACGCCGCCCACAAGAAGCTGGCGGAGTGGGAACGAGCGGGCAAACTGAAAGCAGTCATCACCCAGAATATCGACGGACTCCACCAGAAGGCGGGGAGCCGGGAGGTACTGGAGCTCCATGGCAGCGTCCTGCGGAACTACTGCGAGAAGTGCGGAAAGTTTTACGGCGTGGAGGCTGTGGCCGGCAGCACCAGCGTGCCCAAATGCATCTGCGGCGGCGACATCAAGCCCGACGTGGTGCTCTATGAGGAGAGCCTGGACGAGGACGTGCTGGCCAAGGCGGTCCACTATATTCGGAATGCCGATATGCTCATCATCGGAGGCACGTCGCTGGTTGTGTATCCGGCGGCGGGGCTGGTGCGGTACTATCGGGGCCACAAATTGGTGGTCATCAACAAGGGCCAGGTGGGGGCCCCTCTTGGTGCCGATCTGGTCATCGACGGGCCGATTGGCCAGGTGCTGAGCCAAGTATAACACAGCGCCGGACCGGGCCGCAAGGGGGGAAGCGGTCGGGAGGTTTTTGCGAAAAACTGCCGGCCCGCCCTTGACAAACGGTTTTTGCGTGGTTATAATAGTCAAGCGTTCCGCTTTGGGGAAGGTATTTGCGAGTGTGCTGGAATAGGCAGACAGGCAAGCTTGAGGTGCTTGTGTTCGAATGGACGTGTGGGTTCAAGTCCCATCACTCGCACCAATTCCCCAAAACAGAACGGATCCATGCGCGAGTGGTGGAATTGGCAGACTCGCTAGATTCAGGTTCTAGTGTGCATTACGCACGTGCGGGTTCAAGTCCCGCCTCGCGCA
>CACZNU010000091.1 GCA_902782615.1 Oscillospiraceae bacterium
CTTCTTGGTCTCCTCCACGTCGATCTTGAAGATGTTGTCCTTGCAGACGGGGAAGTTCACCACGGCGCTGCGCTCGGTGACGGGGTCAACGGCGATGTAGTCGTGGAGAGCGCCCATGGGCTGAGCGGACAGGTGACCGCCCTTGATGATGTGGTTATTGAGCACGTAGCCCAGACGCTTGGGATCATGCTTGCGATCCAGACGGTTCTTCCAGTCCATCAGAGCGGAGAACACGGCCATGTTGGACATCTGGCCGCTGATGACGCGGGTCTCCACCTCGGTGCAGCCGAAGTACTTGCGCAGCTCTTCCACGGCCAGCTGCTCCACCTCGTCGATGAACTTGGTGCCCTGATAATAGAAGATGTCCTTGTCATAGAAGGGGACCACCTTCTTGTGCTCAGCATAGCGGCAGGAGGGGTCGGAGGAGCACAGCAGCTGCACGGCGCGGCTGGGAGTGTTCTCGGAGGGGATCAGGTTGATGCACTGCTTCTGGCGCCAGATGTGGTTTTCCTCGGCCTTCTTCAGCAGCTCCAGCGCCCGGACGGGACGATCCTCGGTGCTGACCTCACGCTCAGCCAGCTCCACACCGTAGATCAGGGGGCGGGCATAGGGAGGTGCGGTGACGCTCATGTGGCGGGCGGGGATGGCGGCCTTGAGACGCTTGCCGCGGATGTCCACCTCCACCACGTCGTCCACCAGGACGTCGCTGGCGATGTAGCAGGTGCCGATGGCGCGCTTGGCCACCTCGTCGGTGATGACGGTCTCCAGACCCTCACCCTCGGCGCGGTAGTAGGGCACCATGGTGCCGCTGGTGACCCAGCCGATCTGCTCGTCGCCGCGATAGATGGGCATGCCGGCGCGCATGACGCCGCGGTCCAGCAGGACGATGGGCTTGATGACCTTGGGCAGGTCATGGAGATCGGAGAAGTCGCGGTTCTGGATGCGCTTGAAGGCCTCGCTCTGCTTTTCCAGAGGAGCGCGGCCGACGAAGTTGCCCTTCTGCTCGGAGAAGCTGACGGCGAACTTGGCCAGGGACACGGCGAAGATCGGCATGGGGACGCCATCGGGATCCACGCCCATCTCATGGCCGTACAGAGGCATACCGGCCTCCAGACGCAGGGTGTCGCGGGCACCCAGACCGGCGGGCTTGGCGCCCAGCTCGATCAGGCGGTTCCACAGCCAGGCGGCGTCGGCGGAGGGGACGAACACCTCATAGCCCAGAGGCTCGCCGGTGTAGCCGGTCATGGCCACGCGGACGCGATGACCCTCGAGCTCCAGGGTGTTCAGAGAGTTCTTCATGGGCTCGGTGATGGCCTGGCCGCCGGAGAGAACCATGAGCAGCTCCTTGCTCTTGGGGCCTTGAACAGCGATGGAGGCCCAGTCGGCGGTGATATCGGTGATGGTGCAGTCATAATCCTTGACAATGGCCATCAGGTGCTTGAGGTCCTTCTCGGTGTTGGCGGCGTTGACCACCAGCAGGAAGCGCTCCTCTTCATAGCGATAGAGGTAGGCGTCGTCCACGGCGCTGCCATCCTCGGCGGGGATGATGCAGTACTGGGCCATATTCAGATCCAGGGCGTTGACATTGCTGGTCAGCACGTGCTGCAGGAAGGCCACGCGATCGGGGCCGTCGATCAGCAGACGGCCCATGTGGGACACGTCGAACAGGGAGCAGAAGTGACGGGTATACAGGTGCTCGGCGACAATGCCGGTGGGGTACTGGACGGGCATGTCCCATCCGCCGAAGTCCACCATGGTGGCACCTGCCGCCACATGGACATCGTAGAGCTGGGTGCGTTTGAGTTCACTCATATTTTCGTTTCCAACCTTTCATTCCAGTTTGTGATCTATCTGCGCCGCCGGACCGATCCGGCGATCAGCATACAAAAAGAGGCGCAAAACCCCGCGAAAAGGCTTTGCGCCTCCGTCATATACCTGAGAGATTCCCCGCCCTTGCGGCAGGTTGCCCCTTTGGTGCGCGGGGAAAACCGCGCTCTCCGGAGTGTCGTCATGGCCCGATCCTTTTACCTGAGAGTTTTTGCGATCCCCTTCGGTGCCGCGCCGCGGCGCGGTCTCTCCCGGACCAATCATCCGACCCTGTTTACTTTGCGATACAATATATTAATAAACAGTTTTTTTGGATTCTTATCGTATCACAGGCCCGGGGAAAAAGCAAGGACAATCTGCGCTTTTCGCCGGGAAAGAAAATGTTTTTTGCCGCCGGACTGCGCATACTAACCGGGGAGGTGAAGATCCATGAAAAAAGGGATGCCCTATGACGGCACGCCGGAGGTCAACGCCTTTCCCGGCGACCCGGACGACTGCTTCGACATGGTCAATAAGTACGGCACCTACAACATCCAGCCCACCTCGGACGGAGACCATCTCTTTCCCCTGATCGGGCCGGGACTGCCCCGGCCCTGGCGGCAGATGAAACTGGGCAAGGACGACCTGGAGCGGCAGAAGTAAAGGTAGGAGGCGGACCGCTCTGCGGTCCGCCTCCTAGGCTTGTATTGATGAAATGCTACGCCCGGTGACAGGCGCTGCAGCCGGCGCAGCTGCCGCAGCTTCCGCCGCAGGAGCCGCCGCAGGCGTGACGTCCGACTCGCTTGTCGCTGACGATCTTCCGGACAATGGCGATGATGACAGCCGTCAGCAGGGCGGCCACCAGAAGAGTGCCCCAGTTGGCGCTCAGCCACAACAGCATGACGTTCACTTCCTTTCAAACGGGTTCTTCCTTACTTGACCCTGACGTTGGCAGTCAGCTTGGTGGCCTCTTTGTAGGGGCGGAAGAGCAGGTACAGCATACCCGCCACGATGGCCACGGACACGATGACGCCCAGGATGTTGCCGCTGCCCGTGAACAGGCTGGTGAGCTGGTAGACGCACAGGGCCACCAGATAGGCAAAGCAGCACTGATAGCCGATGGCGAACCAGGTCCAGCGGGTGTTGTTCATCTCCCGCTTGATGGCGCCGATGGCGGCAAAGCAGGGGGCGCACAACAGGTTGAACACCAGGAAGGAGTAGCCGCTGGCGCCGTTGAAGGCCTGGGCCAGATTCTGCCACACGCTGCCCTCGCCCACACCGTAGAGGATGCCCATGGTGCCCACGATGTTCTCCTTGGCCACGAGGCCCGTGATGGAGGCCACGGCCGCCTGCCAGTTGCCCCAGCCCAGGGGGATGAAGATCCAGGCGATGGCGCGGCCGACGGTGGCCAGGATGCTCATGTCGATCTCATCCTCGGCCAGCATGCGGAAGCCGTCGGGGGTGGAGCCGAAGAAGCTGAGGAACCAGATGACGATGGTGGACAGCAGGATGATGGTGCCGGCCTTCTTGATGAAGGACCAGCC
>CACZNU010000092.1 GCA_902782615.1 Oscillospiraceae bacterium
ATGAGCCCACCGCCGTGCTGACCCCCCAGGAGACGGACAAGCTGTTCCAGATCATGCGGAACATGCAGAAGGACGGCAAGTCTCTCATCATCATCACTCACAAGCTCCACGAGGTGTTGGAGGTCTCGGACCGGGTGGCCATCCTCCGCAAGGGCGAGTACATCGGCGACGTGCTGACGAAAAACGCCAATCAGCAGTCCCTCACCGACATGATGGTAGGCCGCAGCGTCAGCCTCAACATTGACCGCCCCGACCCGGTGGATCCCAAGCCTCGCCTCGTTATCGAGCACCTGACCGCCTATGATGAACTGGGCGTCAAGCGTCTGGACGACGTGTCCTTTACCGCCAACAGCGGTGAGGTACTGGGCATCGCCGGCGTGGCCGGCTCCGGTCAGCGGGAGCTGCTGGAGTCTATTGCAGGCCTGTATCCCGTGGCGGAGGGTACCATTACTTACTACGATCCCGACGTGGATTATACCGATCCCGCCAACAAGCCCAAGAATCTGGTGGGCATGGATCCCATGTCCATCCGAAAAGCCGGCATTGCCATGTCCTTCGTCCCCGAGGATCGCTTGGGCATGGGCCTGGTTGGCACCATGGGCATGACGGGCAACATGATGCTGCGCTCCTGGCGAAAGGGCAAGGGCATCTTCGTCAACCGCAAGGACCCCGAGGCACTGGCCAACCGCATCTGGAAAGAGCTGGAGGTGGTGACACCCAGCACCAAGTTCCCTGTTCGCCGCATGTCCGGCGGCAACGTGCAGAAGGTTCTGGTGGGCCGTGAGATTGCCCAGGAGCCCGCTGTGCTGATGACGGCCTACGCTGTCCGGGGTCTGGACATCAACACCTCCTATACCATCTACAACCTGCTGACTGAACAGAAGATGAAGGGCCGCGCCGTGATCTACGTGGGCGAGGATCTGGACGTCCTGCTGGAGCTGTGTGACCGGATCGTCGTTCTCTGCGGCGGTCAGGTCTCCGGTGTGGTGGACGGCAGGACCATCACCAAGGAAGAGGTCGGCCTGCTGATGACCCAGCATAGAAAGGAGGGCGCCTAATAATGGAAAACAAGAAAGCCCATGAGCCGCTGCTCCGCATGGCCAAGCGGGCCGAGGGCCTGCCCAGCTGGAAGGCATGGGGCATCCGCGTGATTGCGTTCCTTCTGAGTCTGGTGGTCAGCGGTCTGGTGATCATCGCCGTATCCGGTCTAAACCCCGCTGCCGTATTCGCCACCATGGCCGAGGGCGCCGTCGGCACCAACAAGAGCATGTGGGTCACCATCCGCGACGCCATGACTCTGCTTTGCATCGCCGTGGGTCTGGCACCCGCCTTTAAGATGCGATTCTGGAACATCGGCGCCGAGGGCCAGATCCTGGTGGGCGGTATTGCCTCGGCGGCCTGCATGATCTATCTGAAGAATATGCCCACCTTCCTGCTGCTTCTCGTTATGGTGGTGGCCAGTCTGGTGGCCGGCGGCATCTGGGGCCTGTTCCCCGGCCTGTTCAAGGCCCGCTGGAACACCAATGAGACCCTGTTTACCCTGATGATGAACTACTTGGCCATCCGCCTCACCGCTTTCTTCGTCTCCAAGTGGGAGAATCCCTTCGGCTCCAACTCCGTTGGCATTATCAACTCCCAGACCAAGGCCGGCTGGCTGCCCAACCTCTTCTCCCCCGGTTACAACGGGGATTACGGCTGGAACCTGCTTATTGTCCTGGTGGTCACGGTAGGCATGTACCTCTACATGAACAAGTCCAAGCAGGGTTACGAGATCTCCGTCATTGGTGACTCGGTGAACACCGCCCGCTATGCCGGCATCCGGGTCAATCGGGCGTATGTCCGCACCATTGTGATCTCCGGCGCCATCTGCGGTCTGGCCGGCTTTGTGGCCGTTTCCGGTGCCTCTCACTCCATCTCCACCGGCACCGCCGGCGGCCGCGGCTTCACCGCCATCATCGTCGCCTGGCTGGCCCAGTTCAACAGCGTGGTCATGGTGGTCTTCTCCTTCCTGCTGGTTTTCCTGCAAAAGGGTGCCCAGGCCATCGCCTCGTCCTACAACCTGAGTAAGGACGTGTCCGAGATCATCACCGGCATCATCCTGTTCTTCCTGCTGGGCAGTGAATTCTTTGTCAACTATACGGTCCATTTCCGCGGAAAGAAGGTGGAGAAGTAATGACAACTCAGCTGCTTGCTCTGGTCAACTCCGCCATTGCGTTCGGCACGGTGATCATGCTGGGCGCCATGGGTGAGATCCTGATCGAAAAGGCCGGTAACCTGAACCTGGGTATCCCCGGCATCATGTATCTGGGCGCCATCGGCGGTCTGATTGCCGCCTTCTTCTACGAGCTGGGCGGTGGCTCTTCTCCCGTGGTGGGCCTGCTCCTCAGTTTCCTGTGCTGCATTCTCTTCGCCGCCTTCGGCGGGCTGATCTATGCCTTTTTGACCATCACCCTCCGGGCAAACCAGAACGTCACCGGTCTGACGCTGACCATCTTCGGCGGCGGCGTGGCCAACTTCTTCGGCGGCAGCCTTAACAAGCTGGCCGGCGGCGTGGGCCAGATCTCCGTGCCCGTCACCTCCAGCGCCTACATTGCCTATACGAAGCTGGGCTACATGGGCACCGTCGGAAAACTGCTTTTCGCTCATGGCTTTATGGCTTATCTGGCCATTGTGCTGGCCGTCGTTCTGGCCCATTTTCTCAATCGTACCCGCACCGGTCTGAACCTCCGTGCTGTGGGTGAGAGTCCCGCCACAGCCGATGCCGCCGGCGTCAACGTGACCCGGTACAAGTATCTCTCCATCATTATCGGCTCCGCCATCGCCGGTCTGGGCGGCCTGTTCTACACCATGGACTACATCAAAGGCACCTGGGCAAATGACGGCACCATCGAGAGTCTGGGCTGGCTGGCCGTGGCACTGGTCATCTTTGCCACCTGGAAGCCACTGAACACCATCTGGGGCTCCTATCTGTTCGGCTTCGTGTACTGGGCCTATCTGTATATCCCCGGTCTGACCCGAAGCTCTCTGGAGCTGTTCAAGATGCTGCCCTATGCCATCACGCTAATCGTGCTGATCATCGTGTCCCTGCGTAAGAAGCGGGAGAATCAGCCCCCTGCCTCCCTTGGCCTGAGCTATTTCCGCGAGGAGCGGTAAGGTATTGCATCAAAAAAGTGCCCCGAGGGGCACTTTTTTGATGGTGCT
This sequence comes from Oscillospiraceae bacterium, assembly GCA_902782615.1. Classification (GTDB taxonomy): domain Bacteria; phylum Bacillota; class Clostridia; order Oscillospirales; family Oscillospiraceae; genus Vescimonas. The sequence goes on from CACZNU010000092.1 coordinate 3,202, forward strand.
TAACGAAAGAAGGTATGCTATGTCTTCCCTGCTGATCCGAAATATTGCCAAACTGGTCACCTGTGACGACGGTGACCGTATCCTCTCTGATGTGGACCTCTACTGCGAGGATGGCTGGATCCGGCAGATCGGATCCGGCCTGCCGGTGAGCGCCGATCGGACGCTGGACGGTCGCCACATGCTGTGTTATCCCGGTCTGGTGAACACCCATCACCATCTCTACCAGATCTTCTCCCGCAACCTGCCCCAGGTCCAGAACATGGAGCTCTTCGACTGGCTCCGGACACTCTATGAGATCTGGAAGAACCTGGACGAGGATGTGGTCTATCTCAGCAGCATGGTGGGACTGGGGGAGCTGATGAAGTACGGCTGCACCACCTGCTTTGACCACCACTATGTCTTCCCCGCCGGGGCGGGAGATCTTCTCGGCGCACAGTTTTCCGCCGCCGATGAACTGGGGATCCGTATGTATGCCAGCCGCGGCAGCATGGATCTGAGCAAAAAAGACGGTGGTCTGCCGCCGGACACCGTGGTGCAGACGGTGGATGAGATCATGACGGACAGCCGCCATGTCATTGAAACATACCACAATCCGGTGCCCGGCTCCATGCACTCCGTGGCGCTGGCCCCCTGCTCTCCCTTTTCCGTGTCCGCCGAGCTGCTGCGCCAGAGCGCTATCCTGGCCCGTCAATACGGCGTCCGGCTCCACACCCACCTGTGCGAGACGAAAGATGAGGAGCGCTTCATGCTGGAGCGGGAGGGGATCCGCCCTCTGGCCTATATGGAACGGCTGGGCTGGCTGGGCAGCGACGTGTGGTTTGCCCACGGGATCCACTTCAACGATGAGGAGCTGCGCCTTCTGGCCCAAACCGGCACCGGTGTGGCCCACTGCCCCATCAGCAACATGAAGCTGTCCAGCGGTGTGGCCCGGATCCCGGAAATGCTGGCCATGGGCGTGCCGGTGGGCCTGGCGGTGGACGGGTCCGCCAGCAATGACGGCAACAGTCTGTTGGAGGAGATGCGGATCTCCTACCTTCTGCACCGCCTCCACTCCCGTGCGAAAGCCCCCAGCGGCTACGATATCCTAAAGATGGCCACACAGGGCAGCGCCCGTCTTCTGGGGCGGGATGACATCGGCAGCCTGACTGTGGGAAAATGTGCCGATCTGTTTCTGGTGGATCAGCGGCGGCTGGAGCTGGTGGGTGCTGCCCTGGATCCCGGGTCTGTGCTCTGTACGGTGGGACTCCGGGCCCCGGTGGATTACACCGTGGTCCACGGGAAGATCACCGTAGCGGAGGGCCACCTGGTATCGGTGGACGAACCCCGGCTTGCCCAGCTGGCTGAGAGCAAATGCCGCGTCTATCTCGATCTGTGAGGGCTTTACTATGCTGAATGTATCGATCGTACAGGGTGACATCACCCTCTTCCGCGGCGATGCCATCGTCAACGCCGCCAACAATACGCTGCTGGGAGGCGGCGGCGTGGACGGAGCCATCCATCGCGCCGCCGGGCCCGGCCTTCTGGCCGAGTGCCGTACCCTGGGAGGATGTGAAACGGGACAGGCCAAGATCACCGGTGCCTATGACCTGCCCTGCCGCTATGTGATCCACACGGTGGGTCCCGTCTGGCGGGGCGGCGGCTGCGGCGAGGCGGAGGCCCTGCGCAGCTGTTATCTCGCCAGCCTGGCTCTGGCGGTGGAACACGGCTGCCGCACCGTGGCCTTTCCCTCCATCTCCACCGGTGTGTTCCGCTATCCGCTGACCCGGGCGGCCCACGTGGCGCTCCGTGCCATTATGGACTTCCTCTACGAGCATCCGGATCTGTCGGTCACCATGGTCTGCCACTCCCCTGCCGCCCTGCGTGCCTATCAGGTGGACTGGAACATGTTCTATCAGGACAAACGGCCCCACCACGAATAAGGAGATGCCCATGCGCCTATTAACCACCCTCGTTACACCGGCGGATGACGGGAAAAAACTGAAGCACCTGCTCCGAAACCGGTGGCACATCTCCTCCACTCTGCTGAAAAGCCTTAAGTGGCGGGACAATGCCATTCTGCTCAACGGTGCCCCCGCCACGGTGGCCGCTATTTTGCATACCGGTGACGTAGTGACGGTGGATATCTCCGACGACGACTCCCTCAGTGAGCACATTGTGCCGGTGGACGTCCCGTTGGACATTCTCTACGAGGATGAGGATCTACTGGTCCTCAACAAGAGCGCCGGCATCGCCGTCCACTCTGCCGCTCTGACGGAGGAGACCGTCACTGTAGCCGGAGCCGTGGCCCACTATCTGGGAGGCGCCCCCTTCCACCCGGTGAACCGGTTGGATCGCGGCGTCACCGGCATCATGGTGGTGGCCAAGAGCGGCTATATCCATCACCGCTGCATGGCCATCCTCCACACCGACGAGTTCCGCCGGGAGTACCGAGGCATCTGCCGGGGTGTCCCTGATCCCCCGTCCGGCACCATCCGGTTTTCCATCGGGAGGGACCCGGATTCCGTGCTGAAGCGGCGCATCGATCCCAGCGGGTTATCTGCCTGCTCCCAGTATGAGGTACTGCAGACCCAGGGCGACCGGACCCTGCTGCGGCTCCGCCCTTTCACCGGGCGTACCCATCAGCTCCGGCTCCACTGTGCCGCCATCGGCCACCCGCTCCTGGGCGATTGGCTCTACGGCACGGAGGACAGATCTCTGATTGCCCGCCCCGCCCTCCACTCCTATGAGCTATGGCTGCGACACCCCCTGTCCGGGGAGATACTCCACGTCATCGCCCCGCTTCCAGGGGACATGATGCGTCTGATCCCATAAAAGAAGCACCTGCGGTTTCCCGCAGGTGCTTTTCCTTTACAGATCCACCTGTTCATAGCGTTTTGCCGATCGCCGATAGGCGAGATATGTCAAAAAGCCATACAATACGGCGCATATCGCCAGTACCGGCAGCTGCCGCGCACAGGAGACCCGATCCGTTCCGTCCAGCCAGGCAAGGCCCGGCAGATGGGGCAGCATCACGTCGCACACTGTCACCAGCGCCACGGCGACAGAGGCCTTCAAAAAGGAAATACCCACCTTGTACCCGCTGCGGTAGAAGGATGGCAGGAAAACGGAATTGAACACCGCAAAGAGGATCAATCCCCCGGCAAACAGGGCCACGTTGGCGTCAATCCCCGCCAGGTTGGTGCCTTTGGGGTTGATCCGCGCCGACAGCAGCGCAAAGGGAACTGCCAGTACCAGCGATGCCAGCTCCACCAGGATGGCAAACAGGCAGGCGGCTTTCACGCCGTCCCGTTTGCGGATGGGCAGCACCGCGCAATAGTCGGCATCTCGCTGCTCCCGCCCATTCATGAACATGAAGAAAATACCCAGTGTCACATAGAAAAACGCTACCGTATAGGGGTAGTTGGGGATCAGCAGGAAGGCACCCGCCAGGAGAAACACCAACGTCATGGGGTGACAGGTCAGCCGCAGCTGCTTATATAATAGCGCCTTCATCATACTCCCTCCTCTCCGCCGACACGATAATCTCCTCCAGCGTATTGCCGTGCTGGGCAAAGGACTGGCGGAAGGAATCCACCGTCCCTGTATGCAGGATCTGTCCATCCTTGATGAACGTGATGTGGCTGGCGCATTTCTCCAGATCCGATGTGATGTGGGTGGAGAACAGGATACTCCGCGTTCCATCGGCCACGATGGAACGGAACAGCGTCGTCAGCTCATCTCGGGATACCGGATCCAGTCCGCTGGTGGGCTCGTCCAAGATCAGCAGCGAGGCGTTATGGCTCAGCGCCAAGGCAATCAGATACTTGACCCGCATACCGCTGGACAGCTGGTCCACCCGCTTCTCACTGTCAAGGGAAAATAGTTTACAATAGTGCTGATACTTGGTCTCGTCCCAATTCGCATAGAACCGTCTTGTCACATCGGTGATGGTGCACAGCTTCTTTTTGGGATAGAAGTCGATACCACCGAGGACGACCCCGATGTTCTCCTTCATATACCGTTCGCTCGCGGAAACGTCACGTCCCTGGAAGAATACACGTCCACTATCGGGGTGCACCATGCCCAGGATCAACTTCAGCGTGGTGGACTTTCCGGCACCGTTTCGCCCAATGAATCCCATGACGGCCCCCTGAGGAACGGCAAAGAAGACGTCCTTCAGCGCAAAGGCCGGATAGCTCTTGCACAGCCCCTCCACCTGCAGCACGTCACTCATCTTCTTCTACCTCCGGCTGTATCGTGTCGAAAACACCCCTCAGCATAGGGCTCAGACTCTCAATCGTCTGCATGGCGATGCCTTTTTTCTTATCCGCCATCAGCACCACCATGTCACCGGGTTCCAATCCGAACATCTCTCTGGCCTCCTTTGGGATCACGATCTGCCCCTTGGGACCGATCTTCACCGCCGACATAAAGTAGCGGTCGCTTTTTTTCTTCATAGACGCCTCCAATTTGTAATACTTTTCTTACTTTTCTCAATTATACTACCAAACTGCCGTATGTCAAGTCTTATTATGCAGTCCTCTCGACAGATCGTACCCCGGTATGCTATACTGGACCCAGTAAACGAAGGAGGCGCACCATGAATCTCTGTGACCGAAACGATATACAGTCCCTGCTGTCACGGCACGGCTTCCGGTTTTCCAAATCCATGGGGCAGAACTTCCTCATTGAGGACTGGGTGCCCCGTGACATTGCCGACGCCTGCGGTGCCGATGGGCACACCGGCGTGCTGGAGATAGGCCCCGGTATCGGCCCTTTGACGACGGAGCTGGCCCGCCGGGCGGGCAAAGTGGTGTCGGTGGAGCTGGATGCCCGGCTCTATCCCGTTCTGGCGGAGACCATGGCCGGTTACGATAACTTCACCCTGGTCCCCGGCGACGTGATGAAGCTGGATCTGCGGGAGCTGGTAGATGCGCATTTCTCCGGTCTGCGGCCCATCCTCTGCGCCAATCTCCCCTACAACATCACCACTCCCGTGCTGACGGCCTGTGTGGAGGCCCGGTGCTTTGACAGTCTCACCGTCCTCATTCAGAAAGAAGTAGCCCAGCGGATCTGTGCGCTGCCCGGCACCGCCGACTACGGTGCCTTCACATTGCTGATGCAGTATTACACAGATCCGCAACTGCTGTTCACCGTTCCCAGCACCTGTTTCCTCCCCGCCCCCAAGGTGACGTCGGCGGTAATCCACTGCCCGGTACGGAAAGCTCCGCCGGTGGATGTGGTGTCGGAGGCAGCGCTGTGGCGAACGGTGCACGCCGGCTTCGCCCTGCGGCGCAAGACGCTGGTGAATTCCCTTCAGACCAGGTACGACCTCCCCAAAGATCGTCTGGCGGAGATCATTGCCGCCTGTGATCTGGAGCCCACCGTCCGGGGTGAGAGGCTAAGCCTGCCGGACTATGCCCGACTGACCAATGCGCTGAATGAAGCCACATAGCAAATTGCTTGCTGCACCAGGGGCGGCTGCGGAATTCCGCGGCCGCCTTTCTGTCGACGCCCCTATATTTTGTAAAAACCCCTTGCATTTGTACAAGATGTAGTATATCATAGTTATGTTCGCAAAATGGATCGATATCCCCCCGCGGGAGAACAGATATAGATGCACCAAGGAGGAAGCCCATGAAGATCATCAAGCGCAATGGCTCAGAAGTCATTTTCGATATCACCAAAATCATCATCGCCATCACCAAGGCCAACGAATCCGTGCCCGAAGCCGACCGCATGACGCCGGTGCAGATCCAGCGCATCGCTCAGTCCGTGGAGCTGCAGTGCCAGCAGATGGGCCGCGCCCCCACCGTGGAGGAGATCCAGGACATGGTGGAGCATCAGATCATGGCCCACGGTGCCTTTGAGGTGGCAAAGAGCTATATCACCTACCGCTATACCCGGTCGCTGGTCCGTAAGTCCAACACCACCGACGACAAGATCCTCTCCCTCATCGAGTGCAACAATGAGGAGGCCAAGCAGGAGAACTCCAACAAGAACCCGGTGGTGAACTCCACCCAGCGGGACTACATGGCCGGCGAGGTCAGCCGCGACATCACCAGCCGCATTCTTCTGCCCAAGGACATCGTGGACGCCCACAATGAGGGACTCATCCATTTCCATGACGCCGATTACTTCGCCCAGCACATGCACAACTGCGACCTGGTAAACTTAGAGGACATGCTGCAAAACGGCACCGTTATCACCGGCACGCTGATCGAGAAGCCCCACTCCTTTGCCACCGCCTGCAACATCGCCACCCAGATCGTGGCCCAGGTGGCCAGCAACCAGTACGGCGGCCAGTCCATCAGCCTGACCCACCTGGCCCCCTTCGTCCAGGTGAGCCGCGAGAAGCTGCGCAGCAGCGTCCGGGAGGAGTTTGACGCCGCCGGCATCTCCGTGGACAGCGAGAAAGTCAACGCCATCGCCGAGAAACGGCTCCGGGAGGAGATCCGACGCGGTGTGCAGACCATCCAGTACCAGGTAGTGACCCTGCTGACCACCAATGGACAGGCCCCCTTCATCACCGTGTTCATGTATCTGGGCGAGGCCCGCAACGAGCAGGAGCGCTCCGATCTGGCCCTCATTATTGAGGAAATGCTGCTCCAGCGGATCCAGGGTGTAAAGAACGAGAAGGGCGTGTGGGTCACCCCCGCCTTCCCCAAGCTGATTTACGTGCTGGAAGAGGACAACATCCATGAAGACAGCAAGTACTGGTACCTCACCAAACTGGCTGCCAAGTGCACTGCCAAGCGCATGGTTCCCGACTACATCAGTGAGAAGAAGATGCTGGAGCTGAAGGTGGACAAGAACGGCGAGGGCCACTGCTACACCTGCATGGGCTGCCGCTCCTTCCTGACCCCTTACGTGGATGAAAACGGCAAGCCCAAGTACTACGGCCGTTTCAATCAGGGTGTCGTCACTATCAACCTGCCGGACGTGGCTCTCTCCTCCGGCGGCAACATTGAGAAGTTCTGGAAGATCTTTGATGAGCGGCTGGAGCTGTGCCACCGGGCTCTCATGTGCCGCCACGAGCGGCTGAAGGGCACGTTGTCCGACGCCGCCCCCATCCTGTGGCAGTACGGCGCCTGCGCCCGTCTGAAGAAGGGTGAGCCCATCGACAAGCTGCTCTACGGCGGCTATTCCACCATCTCTCTGGGCTATGCCGGCCTCTATGAGTGCGTCAAGTACATGACCGGCAAGAGCCACACCGATCCCTCCGCCACCCCCTTCGCCCTGGAGATCATGAACTACATGAACGCCGCCTGCCGCCGCTGGAAGGCCCAGCACAACATCGACTTCTCCCTATACGGCACACCGCTGGAGTCCACTACCTATAAGTTTGCCAAGTGCCTCCAGAAGCGCTTCGG
>CACZNU010000093.1 GCA_902782615.1 Oscillospiraceae bacterium
GGAGGTCGTGGGTTCGAGCCCCATCTTGGTCGCCATATGCCTCGGTAGCTCAGTTGGTAGAGCAGCGGACTGAAAATCCGCGTGTCGTTGGTTCGACTCCGACCGGAGGCACCATTGCGGGCGTAGCTCATCTGGTAGAGCGCGACCTTGCCAAGGTCGAGGTAGCGAGTTCGAGCCTCGTCGCCCGCTCCAAAAAGAAACACCACCCAATCGGGTGGTGTTTCTTTTTGGCTGTCTGCGGGCCGAGACTCGAACAGGCCGGTCGTCCCGCAAGGGACGATGTCGATATGCCGGTGGCATATCGACAAGGCCGCGTGCGTGCCGGCGGCGGAGCCGCCGGGCGAGCCTCGTCGCCCGGATGGCATGCCGCGTTCGTGAGAGGAGAGCCTCGTCGTCCGCCGACAGCACATTTGCGCAGTGAGAGGAGATATGCTTACCATCGTGCCTCCCTGTGCACATTTGCCCACGTTCTGCATATGTTGGAGAGCGGGGACCTTCCCGCACGCCACCGGGAAAAACTCCCCGGAAAATTCAATTCTCCCCTTGACAAAGGGCGCGGCGCTATATTATAATACCCATCGAGCCTTTGGCAGACAATCCAATCTGGTGACATAGCCAAGTGGTAAGGCAAGGGTCTGCAAAACCCTCATTCCCCGGTTCAAATCCGGGTGTCACCTCCAGACAAACCGGCATGCTTCCGCATGCCGGTTCTTTTTTTTGCCGCCAGGTGGAAATAAACGCGGCAGCCTTGACATGGCGGGTACCATCTGTTACGATACAGAAAACTGTTCCATTTGGAACATAAGAGGTGAGAATGATGGGGGATGGGACGAAGCTGGGGGACATCTTTCTCTTTGATGGCGCGCCGGAGGCCGCAGCGATGGCAGAGGGCTGTCCGATTGTGTCTTACAGCCGGGGCGAGATCATCTATGATCCGACGGCGTGCCGCCGCGCCCTGGGCGTGGTGCTGTCGGGCCGGGCCGAAGCGGTATCAGCCCTCCAGGAGAAGACGGTGCTTTCCGGCTTCGGACCGGGCGACCTGTTCGGTGCGGCGGCTCTGTTCGGTATGGACCACCCCTATGTGAGCAGGATCCGGGCGGTGCGGGACTGTCGGGTTCAGTTTCTGCCGGAGGAGCTGCTGGAGCGGATGTTTCTGACCTGCCCCCGGACGGCCGTGAACTACATCACCTTTCTCTCCTCCCGGGTGCGGTTGCTCAACGGCAAGATCGCCGTGCTGGCCCAGAACGACACAGAGGGCAGACTGTATCGCTACCTGGCAGGAAACTGCGATGAGAGCGGTCGCCTGACCCGCTCTGTCACCATGACCCGGCTGGCGGCCTCACTGAACATGGGGCGCACCAGTCTGTACCGGGCGCTGGACAGCCTGGAAAAGAAGCATTTAATTGTCCGCAAGGACGGGAAAATGGAGGTAATGAGATGAAAAAGCTTGTAAGTCTGCTGCTGGTTCTGGCCATGTTGTTTGCGCTGGCCGCCTGCGGCCAGAAGACCCAGCCCGCCCCCGCGCCGGCGGAGCCTGTGGATATGAACGTGTACGTGCTGGCTGGCCCCACCGGCATCGGTGCTGTGAATCTGCGTGCCAGAGCGGAGGCCGGCGAGACCCTGGCCAACAACTACACCGTCACCATGACCGGTGCCAACGACGAGGTGGTGGCCGCCGTGTCCAATGGTGACGCCGACATCGCCTGTGTGGCCACCAATCTTGCCTCGGTGCTCTATAACAAGAGCCAGGGCGGTGTGAGGGTCCTGGCGGTGAACACCCTGGGTGTCCTGTCCATCCTGACCAATGGCACCGAGCTGAATGCCGTGGCCGATCTGAAGGGTAAGACCATTTACAGCCCCGGCCAGGGCGCCAACCCGGAGTATATCCTGCGCTACGTGCTGCAGGGCAACGGCCTTGATCCCGATAAGGATGTGACGATTCAGTTCGTGGGTGAGGGCGGCGAGTTGCTGACCGTCTGGCAGAGCGATCCTGAGGCGGTTATCCTGGCCCCCCAGCCGGTGGCCACCGCCCTGCTGGCCCAGAATGAGGGCGCCGCCAGGGCCTTCGATATGACCGAAGAGTGGAGCAAGGTCTCCGGTGGTGACAGTACCCTGATGATGGGCTGCGTCATCGCCCGTACCGCCTTCCTGGACGAGCATCCTGAGGCTGTGGAGGGTTTCCTGGCCGATTACGCCGCCTCCATCGAGGCCGCCCAGACCGATCTGGAGGGCACCGCCGCCCTGTGTGAGCAGTACGGCATCATCCCCAAGGCGCCGCTGGCCATGAGGGCCATCCCCCAGTGCGGCCTGACCTATGTGGCCGGCGCCGAGATGAAGGAACAGCTGAGCGGCTATCTGCAGGTGATGTTCGACGCCAACCCCAAGAGTGTGGGCGGCGCCCTGCCCGGCGACGACTTCTACTATGGAGCATAAGAGGCTCCGTACCGCTGCCGCCGTTGCCTTCTGGACGGCGCTGTGGCAGGCGGGCGCCATGCTGGCCAACCGGGGGCTGCTGATCGCCATCCCCACGCCGCTGGACACAGCGGCGGCGCTGGTGCGTCTGGGGGGTACGGGGCGCTTCTGGTTGACGGCAGGCGCCTCGGCGCTGCGGATCTGCGTGGGCTTTGTGCTGGCTGTTCTGCTGGGGACGGTGTGCGCCGCGGCGTCGGAGCGCTGGGATCTGTTCCGTGCGGCGTCGGAGCCGCTGCTGCGTCTGGTGCGCACGGTGCCGGTGGCTGTGGTGACCATCCTGGTGTTTCTCTGGCTGCCCCGGCAGAGGATTCCCACATTCATCTCATTTCTGACGGTATTCCCCATCGTCTGGAGCAACGTGGCCCAGGGTATTCGCCGCGCCGATCAGGGTCTGGTGGAGATGGCCCGGGTCTTTGGCATGGGCCGCCGGGAGATACTCCGCCGGATCATTCTGCCGGGAGTGCGGCCCTATTTTGCCGCGGCGGTGGCCACGGGCCTGGGCTTTGCCTGGAAATCCGGCGTGGCGGCGGAGATCATCTGCCGCACGGAGTTGTCGCTGGGCAGTATGCTCTGGAGCAGCAAAACCGCCGTGGCCTATGACGAGGTGTTTGCCCTGACGCTGGTGATCCTGTTGTGGAGCGTGGCGCTGGAGAGTGTTGCCAGGCGCCTGCTGAAGGGAGGCGGCCATGATCCGGTTTGAGAATGTGACGTTTTACTACCGGCCCGGCAGGCCGGTGATCCGGGAGCTCTCCCTGGAGATCCCGGATGGGGGCCGGATCTGCGTTTCCGGCCCGTCGGGCGAGGGCAAGACCACCGTGCTGCGGCTGCTGTTGGGCCTGGAGAAGCCCCGCCGCGGTCGGATCACCGGCACCGACGGTCTGCGGTTTTCCGCCGTGTTCCAGGAGGATCGCCTGATCCCCGGGCGGACGGCGCTGGAGAACGTCTCACTGTTCTCCAACGGAGAGACGGCCCGACGCACATTGGAGGCGCTGGGCCTGGGCGATGTGCTGGAAAGCATGCCCCGGGAGCTGTCCGGCGGGCAGAGGCGGCGGGTGGCGCTGGCCAGGGCGCTGGCCCATCCCTTCGATGTGCTGGTGCTGGACGAGGCACTGACCGGCCTGGACGGGGAAGCTGCCCGAAATTGCCTGTCCGCCATCTGGACCAGCATCCGGGAAAGGACGCTGGTCATGGTGAGTCACGACCCGTCCCACGCCGGGGAACTTGGGGCAAAGACAGTGAAGATCTGATGGAAAAAAGTGTCTGCCCGGCGTTGCCGGGCAGGGGCTTTTTTCCTTGACAACAGGTAAGCAGAGGGGTAGGATAAGAACAGTACCAAGTGCCCGAAGAGGCATGGAGAAGGAGGAAATGACATGGCGGACGGACATCGCTCCAGCGAGGACTATCTGGAGGCGATTCTGATGATCCGGGAGAAGAAGGGCAGCTGCCGCAGTGTGGATGTGGCGGCCCAGTTGGGATTCTCCAAGCCCAGTGTCAGCGTGGCGGTGAGCAAGCTGGTGGACAGCGGCTGCGTGGAGCGCCGGGAGGACGGTCAGCTGCTGCTGACGGAAAAAGGCATGACCATTGCCCGCAACACTCTGGACAAGCACCACCTGCTGACGGAGCTGTTCTGCGCCCTGGGCGTCACGGCTGAAACAGCTGAGCACGACGCCTGTCTGATCGAGCATTCCCTCAGCGAGGAGACGTATGAAAAGCTGCGCGCCTTCTGGCGGGAACACCGGGTCTGATTGGCAATAAAAAGAGAAAACGCCGGCCATTTGGCCGGCGTTTACTGTTTGTTCCTGAGGAGAACAAAGAGGAGGTCCCTCCAGAGAGAGGGAGGTCTCCGGAGGAGTCGGTGCTGACGTCACCGACGACTTTTGAGGATAGAAAGGAAGGGGTTCCTATTCGGAATTACGGGGTAAACTTTACACGATATCGAATGGAATGTAAAGCGACAATCTTTCATGGATATATGAGAATATGTCATACTGCCCAGAGGGCACGGGACGAGAGGGGAGAAATCCGGAAAGAACGCCGAAAATGAGGGATACCAGCGGCTTTTCCTTGCCAGGAGGCGGATGAGGCCATATAATAACTGCATGAGAAAGTCTAATGTCAGGAGCGGGGAAATGAGGTGAGCGGATGGATACGAAAAAGCTGGAGGCCCTGGCCGCGGCGGTGCATCAGGGCAGCTTTACCCGGGCGGCGGAGCTCCTGGGCTATACTCAGTCGGGCCTGACCCATATGATGAACGCCCTGGAAAAGGAACTGGGCTTCCCGGTGCTGATCCGGGACCGCTCCGGCGTGCGCCTGACGGCGGAGGGGGAGCGGATCTTCCCGCTGGTGCAGGAGTGCCTGGCGGCAGCGGAGACGTTGGAGCGGGAGGCTGCTCTGCTCAGCAGCGGCCGGGAGGAGAGCATCCGGGTCGCCGCCTACGCCAGCGTGGCCATCCACTGGCTGCCGGAGGTGGTGCAGCAGTTCCGCAGCGACTATCCGGATGTCAGCGTCCATCTCCAGATGGGCGAGGTGGAGGAGATCTACCGCTGGCTTCGCCAGGGCAAGGTGGACATGTGCTTTGCCAGCCGGCAGGAGGGAACCGACGTCCAGTGGTTCCACCTGAAGGACGATCCTCTGCTGGTGATCCTGCCCCCGGACTACGATCCGGCGGGCATGACGGCCATTCCCATGTCGTTCTTTGACGGCCGCGAGATGCTGATGCCCTCTCCCGGCCTGTACCTGGACACCATGCGGGTGATGCGGGCCCATGGGGTGGAGCCGGTTGTGCACCAGACCCAGATCAGCGACAGCGCCATCATCTCCATGGTGGAGCACGGTCTGGGCTTCAGCGTCTTGTCGGAACTGGTCCTGCGGGGACGGAAAAGCGAGGTGCTGGCGCTGCCCATGGATCCCCCGGCGGTTCGGGAACTGGGCATTGCCGTGGCGCCCCGGCGGGAACTGCGGGGCGCGTCCCGCCGGTTTATTGCCCGGGCCCGGCAGATCATTGAAAAGCTATAATCAGAAGAGTGGAGAAGAAACATATGCTGTCATTTGAAACAATCACGGTCCAGAATGCCCCCGCGCTGCGCCGCTACTATGAGGGCTGCAGCTATCGCCTGTGCGAATACGCCGTGGGCACCAAGCTCATGTGGAGCGGCTACCTGAACCCCTCATATGCGGAGGTGGCGGGATGCCTGGTGGTGTGCAACTGCATCGAAGGGAAGTATCTCTTCGACTTCCCTGTGCCGTCGGAGGAGGGGGACGTGGAAGCCGCCCTCACCGCCATCGAATCCTACTGTACCCGGACGGGGATTCGTCCGGTGATCTCCGTGGTGCCGGAGGAGAAGGCGGACCTGCTGTGCCGCCGCTATCCCCGCCTGACGCTGACCAACCAGCGGGTCTGGAAGGACTATCTCTACCGGGCCGGGGATCTGGCGGCCTTTGCCGGCCGGCACTACAGCGGCCAGCGCAATCACATCAACAAGTTCAAGAAGGAATATCCCCAGGCCCGGTTCGTTGTGCTGACGGAACCGGGTGATTCCCGGATCGGGCGCTTCTGGCGGGATTACGAGGCCGAGTTCCACAAGGACAGCAAAATGGCCCGCTGGGAGCTGGAGGAGGCGGAGAAGATGTTCCGTCTGGTGGGGACAGGATGGTTCTGCGCCGGCGCTCTGGAGGTGGATGGTCAGCTGGTGGCCATCTGCCTGGCGGAGAAGTGCGGCAACACCCTGGTGACCCACATCGAAAAGGCTCTCTACTCCCATGCCGGCGCCTATCCCACCCTGGTGCAGACCTTTGCGACCCATTTTGGTTCGGACTGCCAGTGGATCAACCGGGAGGACGACGCCCGGGACAGGGGCCTGCGGACCTCCAAGCTCCAGTATCTGCCGGCGGAGCTGGGCAGCAAGATGCACTTTGCCGTGGGCTGCGAGCTGGATGACTGGGATGCCATCCCCCGTGTGGAGACGGAGCGGCTGGTGCTGGATGAGTTGACCGAGGCGGACAAGCCGGCTTATAACGCCCTGTGTCTGGACGATGAGCGCAACCGCTGGTGGGGCTACGACTACCGGCAGGATCTCCAAGGCGAGCTGACGGAGGACTACTTCCTGGACGTGGCCCGTCACGACTTCGACCGCCGTATGGCGGTGAACTTCGCCGTCCGGCTGGATGGACAGCTCATCGGTGAGGCGGTGCTCTACAACTTTGACTGGCGGGGCGGCGCCGAGCTGGGCTGCCGCGTCGCTCCGCAATTTGCCGGCCACGGCTATGGCACCGAGGCTTTCGCCGCGGCGGCGGACTGGGCCCTGTACCGTCTGGGACTGGGCAAGGTGGTGGCCAAGTGCTACAGGGAAAACGCCGCCTCCTTCAAGATGCTCTCCTCCTGCATGCGGCGAAACGGCGAGGACGAGACCTTCTTCTACTTTGAGAAAACGGTGTAAAGGAATCCGGAGGAAATGGTTTTCCTCCGGTTTTTTTCGTGATCCTTCCGGAATATCGTCCGGTCGTGCGCCCCATACTAACAAAAAACGGGGAGGCGGACAATGGAGCGGATGGATTTTTCTGAGCGCGTGAAGATGATGGACGGTTTACTGGGGGACGGGCGCTGCTTCGACATGACCAGCCGGATGCTGCAGATCGCAGGCCGACAGGCCAAGCTGTGGGTAGTCAACGGCTTTGCCGACGACGCCGTGCTGGAGCGGATGGTGTCGGTGTGGCTGAGCATTACCGACTGGGAGGGCATCCGCACCCTGGAGGACTTTCTGGCCCGGTACGTGAGCATCGCCGATGTGACGGTGGAGCAGGACCGGGACAAGGCGGCGACGGCGGTGTTTGCCGGCAAGACGCTGCTGATGATCGACGGCTTTGCCGGCGGCATCATGCTGGATGCCAAGCAGTTTCCCCTGCGGGGCGTGGAGGAGCCGGACGCCAGCCGGGTCCTTCGGGGCAGCCACGACGGCTTCGGCGAGAGCCTGATGATCAATGCGGCTCTGCTGCGCCGCCGGATCCGCCACAGTGCGCTGACCATGGAGATCCACCAGGTGGGCGGCCGGACGGGGCTGGACACCGCCATCTGCTACATGGCGGGGGAGGCGGATGAGAAGTTGGTGGAGGAGCTGCGCCAAAAGCTGGCGGCCATGGACATCCGCTCGGCCTCCATGGGCCAGGAGAGTGTGACCGAGTGCCTGTCGCCCCGGCAGTGGTACAACCCCTTCCCCAAGGCCCGCTATACCGAGCGGCCTGACGTGGCGGCGGCCTGCCTGATGGAGGGCAATGTGCTGCTGATGATCGACAACTCCGCCTCGGCGCTGATCCTGCCCACCACCATCTGGAGCTTTGCCGAGGAGATCAACGACTATTACTTTCCGCCCATCATCGGCTCCTATCTGCGCATTCTCCGGCTGATCGTGCTGACGCTGACGCTGTTTGTGACGCCCATGTGGTATCTGCTGGTGAACGACCCGGCCCATCTGCCGGCAGCCCTGCATTTCTTGCTGGTGGAGGAGGACTTCGCCGTGCCGCTGATCGTCCAGCTGCTGCTGGTGGAGTTCATCATCGACATCCTGAAACTGGCTTCCCTCAATACGCCTAACTCCCTGTCCAACTCCTTCAGTATGCTGGGTGCTCTGATCCTGGGGGATTTTGCCGTCCAGTCCCGTTGGCTGGTGCCGGAGGTGCTGGTCTATATGGCTTTTGTGGCGGTGGCCAACTATGCCCAGCACAGCTACGAGATGGGTTACGCCTTCAAGCTCTGCCGCTTTATGCTGCTGATCCTCATCTGGCTGGCGGGCTGGTGGGGGTTCGGTCTGGGCGTGGTGATCATCCTGGTGCTGATCGCCACCACGAAGCCACTGGTGGGCCGGGGCTATCTCTATCCCCTGATCCCCTTCAACGGCAGGGCCCTGCGGGCGATCCTGCACCGTCGGCCCATCAGCCGGGAGAACACGTAAAAAATACGCCGCACAAGGCCGCTCTGCTTACACGGCATCCGGAGCGACAAACGCGGGAAACTTCGTTTCCGCGTTTGTGCCGATTTCAAGTGAAGGGGGACTACCATCCCCCCACGATCCCCCGTGCCCTTTGCAACCTGCCAGATGCAACGAACATTTTTCTGCACTTTCAAAGCCGCCTGCTTGCACAGCAGGCGGCTTTGTGCTATCCTTAACATGTATTATTATGGGGAGAAAGGGGGAAGCATATGGCCGAGCTGCGGGATAAACGGCTGTTTCTGCTGGATATGGACGGCACCATCTATCTGGATGAGCAGCTGTTCGACGGTGTGACGGAGTTTCTCCGCCGGGTCCGGGAGATCGGCGGGCGATACCTCTTTCTCACCAACAACTCATCCCGGGGCGTGGAGGGGTACATCGAGAAGATGAACCGCCTGGGCATTGTGACCACCCGGGACGATTTCCTCACGTCCGTGGACGCCACGCTGCGCCATCTGAAGCGAAATCTGCCGGGGAAACGGTGCTACGTCTCCGGCACCCGCTCCTTTTACCAACAGTTGGAGGAGGCCGGGATCCCGGTGACCACCGACCGGGAGGACGGCGTGGACGTGCTGCTGAGCGGCTTCGACACGGAGCTGACTTTTCAGAAGCTGGAGGACTCCTGCATTCTGCTGAACCGGGGCGCGGAGTGGATCGCCACCAACCCGGACTGGGTGTGCCC
>CACZNU010000094.1 GCA_902782615.1 Oscillospiraceae bacterium
GCCCTTCTTGTAGAAGGTGATGCCGAAGGCAGCCTTGTCGGGGCTGCTGCTGCCGTAGAGGGTGAAGCCCTTGTAGTACTCCAGATAGGTGGTACCATAGTTGTTGGCCATGTCCGCAAGGGCCAGGAAGTAGTTGAAGTCGCTGCTGTCCGGGCCGGTGGGGGTCCAATTGGTGTAGGTAGCGCCGGTGAGGACCAGGTTGTTATGGGTCCCGTTGACTGCGCCGCCCAGAGTCTTATCGCCCTGGGTGAAGGTATAGGTGCCGTCGCTGTTGACGGTGACGGTCCACACCACGGCGGTGCTGTCGGTGGTGATGACGCCATCCTTGGGCGTCAGGGCCACGCCGGCTACATTGTAGCCGGACATGGTGTTGCCCAGGCCCATGCCGCTGGTTTCGTTGTAGAGGATGACCTCATCGCCGGTGGCCAGCTTGGAGGTCAGGCCGTAGGTGTTGCCGGTGGGCTTCTCGGGAGTCTCGGTGGCGGGACGGACCAGCTTGTAGAAGGTCATGCCAAAGGCGCCCTCGCTGATGCGGGAGGTGTCGTAGAGGGAGAACTCGTCCTTGCTGGCATACCACTCCAGGTAGAGGCGGCCGCCCTCATCGGCGAACCTGCTGGCGATACCGGCATTGTACACATAGTAGGAGCTGTTCTCGGCGTTGCACTCCGCCAGCGCCCAAGCGGTGCTGTCCTCGGCAGAGAGGGTCAGATTGTTGTTGGTCTTGGTGCCGTTGACCACCTGCTTGCCGGCCAGGGTCTTGTCGCCCTGGGTGAAGGTGTAGGTGCCGTCGCTGTTGACCTTGACGGTCCACTCGGAAACGGCGGCCTCCTCCGGGGTGGCGGCAATGATCTTGTTCTCGCCGGAGACTTCGGCGGTGAAGTCCTTGCCCTCCAGATAGTAGTTGGACTTGACGTTGGAGGTGAGAGCCTTGGTGTTGCCGGCGTTGTAGACCAGAACGGTATCGCCGTCGGACAGCTTGTCCGTCAGCTCGTAGACGTTCTTGGCGGCGTCCACGTTGGCGTAGGGATCCGGCTCCTCGGCGATCCTGACGATCTCGCCGGCAATGGTGTTGCGCAGCTGGAGGTTGTTGAACATGCCCACCGCACCGGTGAAGTGGATCTTGTCGCCCACAGCCAGAGCGGGATCGGCCACGGCCTTGAAGATGACCATTGTGGCGCCGGAGGCATCGGTCACGGTGGTGTTGTTGCCGCTGATCTCGGTGACCTCCAGATTCTTGATGGCCACATAGGTGCAGATGTCGGCGTCGGTGAGGGAGCCGAGAGTGGTCTCCCTGGCGGTGAGGGTCAGACCCTCGGACTTTTCAAAGGAGGCGCCGGAGAGCTCGGGCAGGCCCTTGTAGGCGGCGCGGGTGCCGGTGCCGATGACGGTATCGCCCAGGGCGATGCCGGAGGGGGCGGCGGAGAAGTACAGGCAGATGCCGCCGGTCTCATCCTGGATGTAGATGTTTTTGCCGTCCACCAGGGTCACCACACCCTTGACGGTGAACTCACCGGAGGAAGCTGCCAGGGCCTCGGCGATGGTACTGATGGTGGGCTCTTCGGGCGAAGGATCGTCAGGCTGGGGATCCACAGGGGTCTCGGAGCCGCCGGAAAGCTTCCAGAAGTTCAGCGTCTGGCCCTTGATGTTGTCGGCGATATTGCCTTGCTTGTTGAGGGTGTAGCACCGCCAGTCCTGACCGTTATACACGCCCAGATAGCGGGTGGCGTCGCTGGCGGGTGCGGTCAGATAGCCGTCGATCAGACCCCAGACGGCCTTGGTGCTGCCAATGCGTACACCGTTGTTGGTGGCGGTGACGTACAGATAATTGTCGCCGCTGGAGATGGTAAAGCCGGCGTCGGACCGGGTCAGGGTCCAGCCGTAATCCGAGGCGGCTCCTGCCGTGGTAAGAGTATCACCCTCAGGGGTGACAGAGACAGCCAGAGGTTGATTCTTGCTGCCCTTAGCGGCAGTAGGCAGTACCCAGGTGGTATTGCCGTCCGCGCTGGTCATGGTGATGGCCACGGTGTCCTCAGACGTGATCTTGTCGATCGTCGTCTTTGTCCACGTGGCGGTGGCGGTGTCCTCTGCCCAGATGCTGGCCGGAAGCAGGCTGAAAACCATGCATACGGTGAGCAGCAGGGAGAGAAGCTTGTGAGCTTTTCGTGTTCTCATGGGGTGTCCTCCTTGCATAGATCTTCGTGTAAGCGATGCCCATAATAAAACATTGTAATTTTACCAGAATAGCCCCGGGATTTCCAGCTTTTTTTCGACGTTTGCGGGAAAAATCCACACATTGACACCGGTGGACAAACTTGTTATGCTACTATTATATAGAATCACACGCAGCGGGAGGCCCGAACATGAAGAAACCCCAGGGGAAGCTGGATATTTCCGGCTGGCTGAAACGAGAAAAATGGAGCATCGCGGTGCTGTGCGCCGCGGCGCTGGTGTTCGTGCTGGCCTGTCTGTGGCTGCGGCCGGAGACGGATGCCTCGGCCCAGGCGGCGGAGTACGTGGAATATGAAAAGGCCGTGGTTACCGACGTGCTCACCGACAACACAGCGTCCGACCCCGCCTCCGACGGGGCCTGGCGGGGCGAGCAGACGCTGCTGGCGGAGGTGAAGACCGGACAGTACGCCGGTGAGACCATGATGGTCTACAACTACGTGGGACCGGTGTACGGCGTGCCGCTGAAGGAGGGGGACGGCGTCTCCCTGACCATTTCCACCCACGCCGGCGGCGATCACGCCGCCACGGTGTATGAGTATAACCGCATCCCCGCCCTGCTGGCGGTGATCGCGGCGTTCTTCCTGGTGACGGCGCTGGTGGGCCGCAAGACCGGCATCAAATCCCTGATCGGACTGGTCATCACGGTGCTGTGCCTGTTCCGGATCCTGCTGCCCCTGCTGATGCGCGGCGCGCCCACGCTGCCGGCGGTGTTCCTGGTCTGCGCCTATATTGCGGTGGTCAGCTTCACCATTCTGGGCGGCGCCCACCGCAAGAGCGTCTGCGCCATGCTGGGCACCGTGGCCGGTACGGCGGCAGCCCTGCTCTTCGGCCTGCTGGCCCAGGCCCTTGCCCGGGTGGACGGCCTGCGCCTGGCCGACGTGCAGCCCCTGCTGCAGCTGCGGCAGACGGGTACGCCTATCGGCTTGCGCGGCCTGCTGGTGGGCGGCGTGGTCATCAGCGCCCTGGGCGCGGTGATGGATGTGGCCATGAGCATCTCCTCGGCGCTGGAGGAGGTCCACGGCGCCAACCCCGCCCTGGGACGCCGGGAGCTGTTCCGCTCCGGCATGAACATCGGCCGGGACATGGTGGGCACCATGACCAACACGCTGATCCTGGCCTTCCTGGGCAGCGGCTTTACGCTGATCCTCTATCTCTACTCCCTGGGTCTGGCCAAATATCAGCTGTTTACCTCCGCCTACGCGGCCATCGAGGTTATCAGCGGCGTGGCCAGCAGTATCGGCATGATCCTGGCCATCCCCGTCACGGCCCTGATCAGCGCCGCCATGATCGCCCGGCGGGGGGAGAAATAAGAAACTGGGATGAAAAGAGGAAAGGGAGCGCCCCGGCGGGGCGCTCCCTTTTGAATGTGGATGATTGACGTGGAACAGGATACGGGAGTCTTTTCTCACTGCGCAAACAGTCCACCGAAGCATGGGGCGGGCCGGGGAGGGGACTCCCCTCCCGGAAAATAGAATCGGCAGGATACGGGAGTCTCCTCTCACGAACGTGACATGCCACCGGCATGTCACTCCCAAAGCCGGCATCGCTAACGCTTGCCGCCTTTGGAGTTCGTTTCGACTCCCGATTTTCCAAAAAGGAAGGACGCCTCATGGCGTCCTTCCTTTTTGGAGCAGGATACGGGAGTCGAACCCGCCTCCTCGGCTTGGGAAGCCGATGTACTACCGATGTACGAATCCTGCGGAACGAAACCATTATAGCAGACGGAGGGTCTGTTTGCAACCGGAAATTCTGTCGAAGACGTCATAACCGCCCCGGTCGGGCCATACCATGAGAAAAAACGAGGGGGAGGACGACAATGAAACGCTGCGCTTATCTGTGTGCGGCCCTGGTGCTGCTGTTGGCCCTGGTGCCGGTGGAGGCCCGGGCGGTGGATCTGCCCATCCGGTCCCGGGCGGCGGTGCTGATGGAGAAGGAGACGGGCCGGGTGCTCTACGCCCGGAACGAACACGAGAAGCTGGAGCCGGCCAGCGTCACCAAGGTGATGACACTGCTGCTGGTGATGGAGGCCATCGACAGCGGAACCTTGCACTATGACGACGTGGTCACCGCCAGCGACTACGCCAGCTCCATGGGCGGCAGCCAGATCTTTCTCAAGGCCGGGGAGCAGATGACCGTGGAGGATCTGCTCAAGGGCGTGTGCGTGGCGTCTGGCAACGACGCCTGTGTGGCGCTGGCGGAGCATCTGGCGGGGGTGACGGAGCTGTTCGTGGCGCAGATGAACAACCGGGCCAGGGAGCTGGGCATGAACGACACCAACTTCGTCAACTGCAACGGCCTGCCGGCGGAGGGACACGTCACCAGCGCCTACGATATCGCCCTGATGAGCCGGGAGCTGATCCTGCACCATCCGGATATCCGCCGCTTTACCACCATCTGGATGGACACCATCCGGGGCGGGGAGTTTCAGCTCAGCAACACCAACAAGCTGATCCGCTTCTACGACGGCGCCACCGGCCTCAAGACCGGGTCCACCGACTCGGCGGGCTACTGCATCAGCGCCACCGCCGAGAAGGAGGGCATGGAGCTCATCGCCGTCACACTGAAGGCGGACACCTCCAGCGACCGGTTTGAGGACGCCAAGGCCCTGCTGAACTACGGCTTTTCCACCTTTGCCCTGCTGGACGCCGGGGAGGGCGTGGAGCTGACGCCGGTGCCGGTGGTGCTGGGCGGAGCGGACACCGTGACGCCGGTGATCAGCCAGACGGGCCGCCGGCTGCTGGTGGAGCGCAGCCAGGCCGCGGGAGCGGAGCGGACGGTGGAGCTGGCCGAATCAGTGGAGGCGCCGGTGGAGGCGGGACAGCAGCTTGGCCAGGTCACCGTCACCGCCGGCGACGAGGTGCTGGCCGCGGTACCCATCCTGGCCGGAGAAGCGGTGCCGCGGCTCACCTGGAGCCAGATGTTCCTGCGCCTGCTGCGTCTGGCGGTCACGGGAAGCGCGTCGGATTAGGGCGAAAAAAGGGGCAATTTTGGCCTTGTAATTTCAGCGGGATGGATTTATCATTGAGTTATCGAATCTTATGCTGTTTTACCACAGGAGGCAACGTTATGATCCAGGTCAATCTGTCCAATGTCCGTCCGTTTATCGCGCTGCCCTACGAGGCGGCTCTGGCCCCCCGCATCCATATCGCCCACAAGCATCTGCAGAACCGGGACGGGGTCGGCAGCGATTTTACCGGCTGGGTCCGCCTGCCGGAGGACTATGACCGGGAGGAGTTTGCCCGGATCCAGGCCGCGGCGAAGCGGATCCAGAGGGATTCCCAGGCGCTGGTGGTCATCGGTATCGGCGGGTCTTATCTGGGCGCCCGGGGTGTGATCGAGTGCCTGTGCTCGGCCAACTACAACCTGAAAAAGAAGAATACCCCCAACATCTATTTTGTGGGCAACGGCCTCAGCTCCGATCAGCTCAGCGAAGTGATGGAGCTGCTGGAGGGCGTGGATTACTCCGTCAACGTGATCTCCAAGTCCGGCACCACCACCGAGCCCGCCGTGGCCTTCCGCTTTTTCCGCCGCCACCTGGAGGAGAAATACGGCGCCGAGGGCGCTGCCCGCCGCATCTACGCCACCACCGACCGGGCCCGGGGCGCCCTGAAGTCCCTGGCCGACAGCGCCGGATACGAGACCTTCGTGGTGCCCGACGACGTGGGCGGCCGCTACAGCGTGCTGACCGCCGTGGGCCTGCTGCCCATCGCCGTGGCCGGCGTGGACATTGAGCAGCTGATGGCCGGCGCCGCAGAGATGATGAGCGTCTGCGCCGCCGACGATATGGAGACCAACCCCGCCTGGCAGTACGCCGGCGCCCGGTATCAGCTCTACCGCACCGGGAAGAAGATCGAGATCCTGGCGGCCTACGAGCCCAATTTCCGCTTCATGGCCGAGTGGTGGAAGCAGCTCTACGGCGAGTCCGAGGGCAAGGAGAACAAGGGCCTGTTCCCCGCCAGCGTGGAGTTCACCGCCGATCTCCACTCCATGGGCCAGTACATCCAGCAGGGGGAGCGCCATCTCCTGGAGACGGTGGTGCGCTTCGGCCCCTCCGCCCATGAAAACCCCGTGCCCTACGACGAGACCGACGGCGACGGCCTGAATTTTCTGGCCGGCAAGCCCATGGACTTCATCCGCCAGCAGGCCATGGACGGCACCCTCCTGGCCCACGTGGAGGGCGGCGTGCCCAACATCATTCTCCAGACCGGCCCTGTCAATCCCTTCACCCTGGGTGAGCTGATCTACTTCTTCGAGTATGCCTGCGGTCTCAGCGGCTATCTGCTGGACGTGAACCCCTTCGACCAGCCCGGCGTGGAGGCCTATAAGAAGAACATGTTCGCCCTGCTGGGCAAGCCCGGCTACGAGGAGCTGCGCCAGACGCTGGTTGAGAAGCTGAACCGGTAAAATCCACAAAAAATTCCGGCTTTTTCGGCATTGCCATTTTCGCCGGGATATGCTATCCTATAAATGGGAGTGAAGTCGACTCCCATTTACTGAAAAGGAGTGATTTCTTATGGTCAGATTGATTATGGGCGGGAACGGTGCCGGTAAGACCAAGCAGCTCATCGAGCTGGTCCACAACGCGGTGGAGACCGAGGCCGGCAGCGTGGTTTGCATCGAGCCCAATTCGGATATGAAGTTTGACATCAGCTATAACGCCCGTCTGGTCAATGCCAGCGAGTATGGCCTGAATTCTTTTGAGTGCCTGCGGGGCTTCCTGTGCGGCCTGTACGCCGGCAATTACGATATTTCCCACGTGTTTGTGGACAACCTGTGCAAGATCGCAGGCAGCAAGGACTTCGTCCAGGTGGAGAAGCTGCTGAACTGGCTGGACCGCTTCAGCGAGAACAACGCCGTCAAGTTCACCGTGACCATCAGCGGCGAGGAGGACGACCTCACCGAGGGCATGAAGCGCTTCCTGTAAACCGTCACATCATAAAAGCACCCGCTCCGCAAA
>CACZNU010000095.1 GCA_902782615.1 Oscillospiraceae bacterium
AATATGGATTTCGGGGTGTAGCGCAGCTGGTAGCGCGCTTGGTTCGGGACCAAGAGGCCGGGGGTTCAAGTCCCCCCACTCCGACCAACAAAATGAGGATGCCTTTTGGCATCCTCATTTTGTTATCCAGGGGGACTTGAAACGAATTCCGGGGATCACGGGCGAAAGCGAAGTGAGCTCCGGCAGAAAACAAACAGGTGGGCTGTTTGCGCAAAAGAAGAAAGTCCCCCACTCCGACCAACAAAGAGACTTCTTTTGCCTACCATGGCAGAGAAGGCTTTTTGTTGTTTCTGATAGCAGGATATGCTATAATTTCCGCTACAAACTGGTATCTTTCGGAGGAATAAAATGCAGTTCAAAGACGCATATTTCATTATCGGAACGGCTTATGCCGGGAAATCGACGATGATAAATCTTCTTGCAGATAAGTATCACGGGATCCTGTGTGAAGAAAACTATCATGATAGATTCTTCCCGGAATTGGACAGGGATGCTTTTCCTTGCCTGACTTATACTCGTGATTTGGTAGACTGGCACGATTTTATCAGAAGAACGCCTGCGGAATATGAAGCTTGGATCGATGGAGTTGCCAACGAATGCGAGGTGCTGGAACTGGAGATACTGAAGGAACTGGCAAAGCAGGGAAAGCCGATTTTTGTCGATACGAACATCTCCATCGAAACGCTGAAAACCGTTGCCGCACCCAGCCATGTGCTAGTTATGCTGGCAGATCCGAAGATCTCCGTTCAGCGCTTTTTTGAAAGGCCGGATAGGGAGAAGCAGTTTTTGTACCGTTTGATCATGGAAGAAGCTGATCCGGAGAAAGCGATGGAGAATTACCGTAAGGGACTTGAGCGGATCAATTCAAGGGAGAAATATGATCGTTTTCTCAATTCGGGATTCCCAGTGATATTGAGGGATGATAATAGGAGCATTGAACAGACACTTAGCCTTGTGGAAAAAGCATTTGGACTGAGCGACCGGAGTTCAGTTTGAAACAGTTCTATGGGCGGTAAGGACGGGCGAAGCCGACTTTTGACAAGAAATGCCGATGCAAGTTGTGTCAGCAAGCAATAGTTCCCCCACTCTGACCAACAAGAAGCAGGATGCCTTTGCGTCCTGCTTCTTGTTTTACAGTTCTTTTTTCACCTCAGCCCTCATAAGCTTTTCACAAATCCAACAGCAAGGGGTGGGGATCCATGGCGGCAGAGCAGCGGAACAGGCAGCCGGGCAAGCGCATACAGGCGCGCGGGCCCCGATCATATGACAGAACGGGCAGACGCCGCACTTCGACCATGTCCGCCCGCCGGGGCAGAAGGGAAGAACCACCAAAGTCCGGTGAGCGCCGCCGTCTGTGGCAGATGGCGATCAGCGCCGTGATATTGCTGCTGGTAGTGATCTGCAAGCTGTCCATGCCAGGCGTCATGGAGCAATACCGCCAGCAGCTCCTGATGCTGTTGGGGGAGAACACAGATTTCGTGGCGGCGTTTTCTTCTGTGGGCCGCATCGTCTCGCCGGACGGCGCCGTGGGAGAGGCCATTAACGACGCCTACACGGCGGTTTTCGGCGCGCAGACTGTGGAGGAACACACCGGGACGTCCGACAAGGAAAATGAGCCGCAGAACCCGTCAGAGGGCACAGAGGGAACATCTGACGACCAGACCGCCGCGCCAATCGTCTATACCGACGACAACTTGCCGGACAACGTCTGCCTGACCCAGCAGGTGCTGGGTCTTTCTTTTGCTGCGCCTGTCAGCGGAACGGTCACGGACCGTTTCGGCTACCGGAACGATCCCATTCGGGGCGGTGTGCAGTTTCACTACGGCGTGGATATTGCCGCCGACAGCGGTACGGTGATCCGCGCCTTTGCCGCCGGTACGGTGACAGTGGTGGGAGAGAGTGCGGAGCTGGGGAAATACGTGACGGTGGTCCACCCCGGAAACTGCGTGAGTCTCTATGCCCACTGCAGCGCCATCACGGCCTCCTCCGGTCAGCAGGTGGCCCTGGGGGATCCCGTGGCCGAGGTGGGGGAGACCGGGCGGACCACCGGCCCGCACCTCCATTTTGAGATTCAGAGGGACGACCTCTACCTGAACCCGATTTACTATGTGGCGCCTTAAGGGAACCGCGCTAGAGATCTCGCCTGCGCTGCCGGTGGTGCTGGCGGCCTTCGTGGTCCTGTCCTCGCCGCTGCTGTTGGCTGCGATCCTGCTGTCGGCAGCCTGCCATGAATGGGGACACTATGCGGCGCTGCGTCGCTTTGGCGGCCGCGTGGAGCGGCTGCGTCTCACCGCCTTCGGCGCGGTGATGGAGGTGGGCAATACAGCCCACATCTCTTATGGGGCGGAGATCCTGACGGTCCTGGCCGGCCCGGCGGTGAACTTGATGCTGGCGGTACTGTTGGCCCTGTGCGGCCGATGGTGGGGAACGGCCTATCTGTTTGCCGGGGCAAATCTGGTGCTGGGAGTATTCAATTTGCTCCCGGCGCCCCCTCTGGACGGGGCGCAGCTCCTGTGGCTGACAGTGGCGTGGCTCACGGAACCATTCACGGCGGACCGGGTGATGCGAGCGGTGGGCGTGGCGGCCTCCGCTGCTGTGGTGTGCGGCGGCGTTGTGCTGACCTGCCGGGCAGGCGGGAGTCCGTTTCTCCTGCTGGGGGCGGTAGGACTGCTGGTAGCCAACCTGCGGGAAAAAGGTCTTGTCAAATTGTCTCCTACACGGTAAAATAAATTGTTATTTAGCCATTTTACCGACAGGAGAATCTGACGTGGATAAGAGATTGGAACGCATCCTGCCCCGGGTGCAGAAACCGGCACGCTATGTGGGCGGTGAATACAACGCCGTGATGAAGGATTTGAGCGGAGTGGATACCCGCATTGCCTTCTGCTTTCCGGATACCTACGAGATCGGTATGTCCAACCTGGGGATGCGGATCCTCTACGGCGTGATGAACAACATGGACGGCGTCTGGTGCGAGCGGGTGTATGCCCCATGGGGCGACATGGAGCAGGAGATGCGCCGCGCCGGCATGCCCCTTTTTGCCCTGGAGTCCGGCGATCCCATTACGAAATTTGATATCGTGGCTTTTTCCGTGGGCTATGAGATGGCCTTTCCCTCCATCCTCAATATGCTGGATCTGGCGGATATCCCCATCCACAGCGCCGAGCGCAGGGAACTGACGCCGCTGGTGATCGCCGGCGGCACCGCCATGTATAACGCCGAACCTATCGCTGATTTCATCGACCTGGTGTCCCTGGGCGAGGGGGAGGAGATCACAGTGGAGCTGGTGGAGCTCCACCGGCAGGCCCGCCGCGAGGGCTGGACCAAGGCGGAATTCCTCCGCCGTGCTGCCCGGCTGCCGGGCATTTACGTTCCCTCTCTCTATGAGGTCAATTACAACGACGACGGCACCGTCTGTGAGATCATCCCCCATGATGGTGCGCCCAGGGTGGTCACCAAGCGGATCGTCCGGGATATGGACAAGTCCTATTTCCCGGTGAAAACCATCGTCCCCTCTACGGAGATCGTCCAGGACCGGATTATGCTGGAGCTGTTCCGTGGCTGCATCCGTGGCTGCCGCTTCTGCCAGGCGGGATATGTGTACCGTCCCGTCCGCAACCGCAGCTGGGATCTCTGTGCTAAATATGGCGTGGAGGCCTGCAACGACTCCGGTTATCAGGAGGTCACGCTGTCCTCCCTCAGCACCAGCGACTATCCGCCCCTGACGGAGCTGTGCGACGAGCTGGAGGAGTTCTGCGCCCAGCGGCACGTGAATCTGTCTCTGCCGTCTCTTCGGGCAGACAACTTTTCCATGAATCTGATGCAGCGCCTGGCCCGGGGCCGCAAGACCGGCCTGACTTTTGCCCCGGAGGCGGGTACCCAGCGGCTGCGTGACGTGATCAACAAGAACGTGACGCTGGAGGAGCTGCTGCGCTCCTGCCACACGGCCTTTGCCGGCGGCTATAACGCTGTGAAGCTGTACTTTATGTTGGGCCTGCCCACGGAGACGGATGAGGACGTGCTGGGCATCGCCGATATCGCGGCCCGTGTTATGCACGAGTGGCGGGAGGCCGCCCCCAACAAGAATCGTGGCGTTCGTATCACCGTGTCCACCTCCTGGTTTGTGCCCAAGCCCCATACTGCTTTCCAGTGGGAGCCCCAGATCACCCGGGAGGAATATGAGCGCCGGGTGAAGCTGCTGCGGGAGGCCATCCGTACCAAGACCGTTACCTATAACTGGCATGACAGCGCCACCAGCGTCATCGAGGCGGTGCTGGCCCGGGGTGATAGAAAACTGTGCAAAGTCTTGGAAACCGTATGGCGCAAAGGAGCTACACTTGACGCCTGGGAGGAGTATTTCTCTTATGAACGCTGGCAGGAGGCTTTTGCCGAATGCGGTGTGGATCCGGCCTTTTATGCCAATCGCCGCCGGG
The DNA here is from genome assembly GCA_902782615.1 of Oscillospiraceae bacterium. Taxonomy (GTDB): domain Bacteria; phylum Bacillota; class Clostridia; order Oscillospirales; family Oscillospiraceae; genus Vescimonas. The sequence goes on from CACZNU010000095.1 coordinate 4,434, forward strand.
AAAAGGATGAGATCATGCCCTGGAGCATGATCTCCAGCGGCGTGACGGAGGCGTATCTCTGGCGGGAGTATGAGCGATCCCGGGCCGCCGTCACCACGCCGGACTGCCGTACCCACTGCAACGGCTGCGGCGCCAATTTGCTGGTAGGGGGGAAGTGCGATGTCTAAGCTGCGTTTGCTGTTTGTCAAGGAGAAGCAGGCCTCCTACATCTCCCACCTGGATCTGATCCGCACGTTCCAGCGGGCCTTTCCCCGGACAGACCTGGAGATCAAGCACTCCCAGGGCTATCACCCCCACCCCATCATGTCCATCGTGCTGCCCCTGCCGGTGGGCCAGTCCAGCGATTGTGAGCTGCTGGATTTCGAGGTGACCCAGGACACCGATGGTTCCGGCATTGTGGAGCATCTGAACACCGGCATGCCCAACGGCCTGCGGGTGCTGGAGTGCTACGAGGCCAGACGCCCGATTCGGGAGCTGGTGTATCTCCGGGCTATTGTGGAGCTGGAGTATGATAACGGCGTTCCTGAAGGTGCGGTAGGGCAGCTGCGCGAGCTGTTTGCCCGGCAGAACCTGGTGATCCAGAAGCGCACCAAGCGCAAAGAACTGGCCGATGTGGACATTGCCCCCATGATCCGCCGGATTGAGCTGACGGAAGGGGAGGGACTGATCCGCACCGACGTAACCGTCCAGGCCCAGAACCCCGGCTTGAACCCTCAGCTGCTGGGCAAAGCCATCGAGCGGTATCTGCCGGAGCTGACGCCGGATTTTATCCGGGTGCGCCGCACGGCGATTTTGGACGCGGAAGAGAAGGATTTTCGATAAAAAGGCGGAAAAAATCAGAAAAATCCAAAATAGTGCTTGCATTTTCTCTGCGATTATGGTATCTTATTACGGCATGAAAAAAGGGTGGTCCTCTGTCGCCGGTGCGGAAGAACGCACCAGAGAACATGACGGCATGAACGCCTATAATATCAGGAGGAATTATCCATGGATCTCATCAAGGCATTGAATGAAAAGCAGCTGCAGGCCGAAGTGCCTCAGGTGGAAGTCGGTGACACCGTCCGCGTGCACGTGAAGGTCAAGGAAGGCTCCCGCGAGCGTATCCAGGTCTTCGAGGGCATCGTGATCGCCAAGAAGCACGGCGGCATCGAGGAG